>JBEBXF010000149.1:0-7659 GCA_040391725.1 Eoetvoesiella caeni
AAGGTCTTTCCCAGCGGAAGATGGGCATTGAGGATTTGTTCGCGCCTTCCACTCTGGAACAGTTCCTTATCTGACGTATTTCATAATTGAACTTGTTCGGCCTGATGATAGAATGAAAAGTCTTGTCCGCGTCGAGCGGCAGGCAGCCTGCGGCGCGCAAGCCCGCAGGCCATCCAGGTTGGGGCCTGCAGGCGGCTTTATCTCCGAATAAGTGGTTGATCAATGAAAAAAACCGGCGCGACCAACGAGCCAGCCCTGGGGTTGAGGGAACAGAACAAGCTGGAAAAACTGCAGCGCATCAAAAGCGCCGCCAAAGAGCTGTTTACGGAGCTCGGCTACGATGCCGCGACGACGCGCGACATTGCCAAGCGCGCCCGCGTGGGCCTGGGCACCTTGTTCAATTATGCCGACGACAAACGCGACCTCATTTTTCTGATCTACGTCGATCACCTCAACGAATTGCAGCAAGCCGGCATTCACGCGGTGAATCCGCGCCGGCCTTTGCTGGAGCAGCTGGTGACCTTCTTTTCGGTTCTGTACGAAGACTTTGCGGGCAACCCCACCTTGTCGCGGATCTTGCTGCGCGAGCTGGCCTTTTACCAGCACGGCAAGCTTTCCGTCGAATTCAACGAGAACCGCCTGCGTGTCGTCGACACCGTCATGCAACTGGTGGCGGGGGCGCAGGAGCGCGGGCAAATACGTTCCGGCGCCAAGCCTGCCGACGTGGCCCTGGGCATGTTCTTCATTTATGCCGGCGCGGTGCGCTTGTGGATTTCGCAGGACAATCCCGACCTGAAGGCGGGATTGTCGGCACTGCGCAAGCAGTTCAAGCTGTACATCCACGGCCTGGAGCCTGCGTAGCCGCCCAGTGGGCGCCGGCTTGAGCGGCCGGCGCCTGTTTCGCTACAGGCCCAGTATGCGCTCGGCGTTGCCATGGAAGATTTTTTCCATGACGGCGTCCGTGTAGCCAAGTTCGCGCCATTCCCGCAGCAGACGCTCGTAAGGCATGCTGGGGTAGTCGCTGCCGAACATGATCTTGTCCTGGAGGCGGGAGCGCATGTCGATCTTCAATTGCGGCCAGAAATACTTGGGCGCCCAGCCCGACATCTCCCAATAGACATTGCCCTTGTGCAGGGCGACCGCCGTGGTTTCATCGACCCAGGGCCAGCCGGGGTGCGCCATGACGATTTTCAGCTTGGGAAAATCGGCGGCCAGCGCGTCGATGGCGCTGGGGTGGGCGTGGCGGATCAAGGCGCCCATGCCCCCGGGCATCCCCGCCCCCATGCCGGTCGTGCCGACGTCTATCATCACCGCCGCGCCAAGCTGGGAAATTTCCTCGAACAATGGGTAGTAGCGCCGGTCGTCCACGGAAAAATGCTGCATGATGGGATGAAAGTGAAAGCCCAGCATGCCGAATTCCCTGACGGCGCGCTGGGCCTCGCGGATGGCCAGTTCGCCCTTGGACGGCTCCAGCGCTCCCCAGGCCTGGATGATCCGGTCTGGATGGCGCTTCCACATGCCGTGCACATACTCATTGGTGCACGGCGGCGTGGCTATGGTGGTTTCCAGATCCAGGGCCACCAGGACGGCCTCCACGCCCGCCGCGGCGAACTCGCCGACCACTTCGTCCTCGGTCTTCGGCAGCCAGGGGCGGTTCCAGTATTCAGCCAGGGCATCGACGTAAGGCTGCTGGCAGGCCGTCCATGGTTCGGTGTTGGGATAGCAATGCAGGTCGATGATTCTCATGATGTAAATCCCTCGTGGGTAATGAAATGGGACGGCCGGGTCAGGAGGCGGCCGCGCCGGAGCTCGCCTGCTCGCTTTTCATCTTTTCGCTGATGTTTTCCCGGAGCTTCTTTTTGGAAACCTTGCCGAAGGTGGACAGCGGAAACTCGGCCATGATTTCCAGGCGTTCGGGGAGTTTGTATTTGGCGATTTCCTTGCCCATGAGGAATTGCTTGAGCTCCTTGAAGTCGAGCGCCGCGTCGCGGTGCAGCAGCACGCAGGCGCACATTCGTTCACCCATGTCCGGATCGGGAATGGGGACGCACGCGACGTCCTTGACCGAAGGGTGGGAGAGGATGAGGTTCTCGATTTCCTCGGCGCTGATTTTTTCGCCGCCGCGGTTGATCAGGTCTTTGCGCCGGCCTTCGACCATGTAGCGTCCCGACGGATGCTGGCGCATCAGGTCGCCCGACTTATAGAACCCGTCGGGAGAGAAGGCAGTTTTGTTGTAGTCGGGAACACCGAAATAGCCGCGCAGGGTATAGGGGCCCCGGCACCACATTTCACCGGTTTCCCCAAACGGCACATCCACGCCGTCCTCGTCGACGATGCGAACCTCGTCGTCGGGGCAGACGGGGCTGCCGACGGTTTCCAGGCGGACGTCTTCAGGGTCGTCGTGCCGCACGAAAAACAGCAGGCCTTCGCCCATACCGAAGTTTTCCTGGATGAAGGCGCTGGGTATCAGCTTTCTGGCCAGGAGGCGCACTTCGGGCTGCAGGCGCTGTCCGCCGCTTTGGATGACTTTCAGCGACGAGAGGTCGTATTGGCTGAGCACCGGGTCGTTCAGCAGCCGGATCAGCAGGGCGGGAACGACCTTGATGTGGGTGACACCGTGGTTCTGGATGGCTGCGCATACGTCCTCGGGCCGCGTGCTGGCCAACAGGACGACCTTGGCGCCCTGGAACATGAAGCCCTGGATGCCGGGGCAGGCAAGGGGAAGGTTGTGCGCGATGGGCAGGATGACGAGCAAGACATGATGCGGCTCGATCCGGCAGATCTTGGCGGCTATTTTCGAGTTGTAGGCGTAGTCGTTGTGCGTGCGGGGGATGAGCTTGGGAATGCCCGTGGTGCCGCCCGACAACTGGAATACGGCGGGATCCGTGGGGTCGATGTCGATGTCCTCGAGCCGCGACTTGTCCGGCTGCGCGGGCGGAGTGTCTATCAGGTCGCGCAACGAATGGAAGCCGTCTTCGGGCTTGCCCAGAACGATGCGGTGCTTGAGGAAAGGGCTTTGCTTTTGCACGCGGAGCATCATCTCCTGGAAATCGAAATCGCCCTGGCGATCCGGCGATACGCAGGCCGTCGCGCCTGACAGGGCCACGAACTGGCTGACCTCCTGATAGCGATGGCTGGAGAGCGCGGCAATGGGAATGCAGCCGATTTTTTGCAGCGCAAAGTAGAGGATGACGAACTCGATGACATTCGGAAGCTGGACCACGACGCGATCCAGCGGCTTCAAGCCGATGTCCAGCAGATTGAGCGCCAGCCTGTCGGTGGCTTGATCCATCTGCGCGTAGGTGTACGAGCGGCCGCCGTCTATGAACGCCACCCGGTCTGCGTAGTTGTCGAATACCGCGGCGAACTCCTGCGCCAGCGACTTGTCTTTCCAATAGCCTTTTTCTCGATAGCGCCTGGCATATTCCGGCGGGAACGGGACGACTCCTTCAAGCATGTTTTCCTCCTGATGATTGCGAACTGAGCGGCGGCCTTGATGGGCCCTTTCACATTGATTTCTGTCTTTTTATATATGAACATGTTCAGTTTAGATTTTGATCATTTTTGTGTCAATGATTTTTGACGATCGGATGCATGGTCATTGCAGGCTCGATGATTTGTGGATTTTTTCTTGCCATAAATATGATCATGATCTAAAGTGGAACATGTTCATAAAAATCAAACTAGGCAGGAGGTGATATGAATCATGAAAAACCGGTGGCGCTGGTTACGGGCGGCGGCACGGGCATAGGGCGCAGCGCCGTGCTCGCGCTGGCCGGGGCGGGCTACGACGTGGCCATCAATTACAGCAGCAGCAAGGCGGCGGCCGATGAAACCGCCCGCGCCGCGGCGGATCTGGGCGCCGAAACCATTTTGGTGCAGTGCGATGTCAGCGACGATGCCGCCGTGCGTCAAATGCTGGCCCAGGTGGAAGAGCGCTTCGGCAGGCTGGATGCCCTGATCAACAACGCGGGCACGACGTCGGCCATCAGTCCCAAGGACTTCGAGGGCGTCACCGCCGAAAACTGGGACCGCGTGTTTGCGGTCAATGTGCGCGGCATGTTCCAGGTGACGAGAGCCGCCGTGCCCATGCTCAAGGCCGCGGGAGGCTGCGTGGTGAACACGGCCAGCATCGTGGGGCTTCGTCCGGGGCCGCAGCCGCTGGCCTATGCCACGAGCAAGGCCGCGGTGGTCAGCCTGACCAAGGTGCTTGCCTACAACCTGGGCCCCGATATCCGCGTCAATGCCGTCGCTCCGGGCTGGATGGAAGGCGACTGGATGAAGCGCATGCTCCAGGACAACTACGACCGCCTCATGGAAAGACGGGCTCGGCTGACTCCCCTGAAGCGCTGCGTGACGGCCGACGACGTGGCCCAGACCATGCTCAGCCTCGTGCAGGGCAATCGCTTCGTGACCGGCGAAGTCATCGTCATCGACGGCGGTTTTTCCAGCTCCACCTGAGCGTGCTCGCCGGATCCGCCTCACAGGCCGGGAGGGCCCGTCGCAGGCTTTATGTATGTGTTCAGGCCTGACTCAGGCTTTGGTAGACAGGCAGCAAATAATGCGTTGATCGTTGAATTCAAGACGGGACACCCAAAACAGGGCGCCAAGCCCGGAGGGATCCCGATAATTATGGAGACAAACCATGAGTACACGACGTATGTTTCTGGGCGCGGCTGCGGCCGCGGTTCTTGCTTTCGCTTCACCGGCCATGGCGGCTCAAACCTATGAGCTGAAGGTGTCCAGCTATTTGCCGCCGAACCACACCATCAATATCGAGATCAAGCGCTGGGCCAAGGAGCTCAGTGAAAAATCCGGCGGACGGTTGGTTCTCAAGCTGTTTCCGTCGGGGCAGATGGGCCCGGTCAATCGCCAGTTCGACCTGGCGCGCACCGGCGTGGCCGATATCGCCTATGTATTGCAAGGGGCGACGCCCGGCCGTTTTCCTCTGACCGAGCTGGCGCAATATCCCACGCTCATTCCCAACGGCAGAACCGGCTCGCAGGCGCTCATGGACGTCAAGGATCTGCTGGCAAAAGAATACACCGGCGTCAAAGTGCTGTATTTCATGTCGACGCCGCCGGTTCCGCTTCTGACCTCCAACAAAGAGGTCACCACCCTGGCGCAGATGCACGGCCTGCGCATTCGCCATCCGGGCACGGTGTATGCGTCGTTGCTGTCGGCCCTGGGGGCGACGCCCGTGGGCGTGGCGCCGTCCGAGGTGTCCGACGCGCTGAGCAAAGGCACCATAGATGGAACCCTGATGTCCTACGAGGGCGCCGAAAGCTTCCAACTGGGCTCCGACCTCAAGTATGCAACGGCGTTCAATGCCGGAGTGGTCACGTTTGCGATGGTCATGAATCCCAAGAGCTATGCCAGCCTGCCCAAGGATCTGCAGGCCCTGATCGACCAGACCACCGGCAATGCCGGGGCGAAGCGGGTCGGCATCGACTCCGACCTTGCCGACGAGCGGGGCCTCAAGTACATGAAAGCGCATAACGTAAAAGTGGTGCAACTGAGCGACGCCGACGCCAAGGCCTACGCAACGCTTACCGCGGGGCTGATCGACAAGAAGGTCGCCGAGCTCGAGGCGAAAGGTCTGCCTGGCAAGGCCATGCTGCAAAGACTGAAGGAGGCCATTGCCGCGCGCGCCAAGGAGCAATGACATGTCCCCGACCCTTTCTCGCGGCGGCCGTTTTCATCGGGGCGTACGGCATTGCCTTCGCGCATTGACCCTTTTGGCGGGGCTGGCTCTGGCTCTGATGATGTTCGTGACGATGGCCGATGTCCTGCTGCGCAATTTGTTCTCGATACCCATACTTGGAACCTACGACATCGTCGAGACGCTGATGGTCTTTGTCGTGTTTCTCGGCATCGGCGAAGCGTTCCTCGACGACACCCATATTACGGTCGATGTCGTCGATCACTTCGTCGGCCGGCGTTCCCTGCATGTCTTGAAGATCGCCGCCTTGCTGCTTGCCGTGGTGTTTCTTGGCCTGCTGCTGCGGTTCATGCCGGCTCCCGCCTGGGATGCCTATGTCTACGGAGACCGCAAGCCCGATCTGCCTATCCTTCTGGCCTGGTTGTGGATTCCGTGCCTGGTGGGGATTTTCGCCGCGTTTCTCGCTGCGCTGTACAAGCTGTGCTGCCTGATCCAGCGCCCTTCGGACAGCGATGAGGGTTCTATTGCCGGGAGTCATGAATGAGCGTCCAGTACATTGGGTTGTTGGGCATGGCGGCGCTGCTGCTTTTGATCTTCGCCCGGGTCCCCGTGGCCATCGCCATGGGCTTGGTGGGCACGTTTGGGTATGCCGCCATCAGCGGCTTCGACAAGGCATTCATCGTCCTGGGCTCGACGCCGTTTGAAATGGGTTCCGCCTATGCCTTGTCGGTCGTGCCGCTGTTCGTGCTGATGGGGGCGCTGGCTTCGGGCGCCGGCATTTCGGGCCAGTTGTACAGCGCGGTTCGCTCGTTGTTCTCGGGCGCGCGCGGCGGGCCGGCCTATGCAACGCTGGGCGCCAGCGCGGCCTTCGGTGCGGTGTGCGGCTCGTCGCTGGCGGTCGCCGCCACCATGTCCCGGATCGCGCTGCCCGAAATGCGGCGGGCCGGCTACGGCGACAAACTGATCACCGGCGTCATCGCCGCCGGAGGGTCGCTGGGCATCCTGATTCCTCCGTCCATCATCCTGGTCATCTACGCCATTATTGCCGAGCAGTCGGTGCAGAAGCTGTTCGCCGCGGCCTTGATTCCATCGATACTGCTCACTCTGTTCTACGGCGCCGTGCTGGGCTGGCTGGTGCATCGCAAGGACAACCATGAGGAAGCCTTGCCGAACATAGGCTGGAAAGGGCGGCTGTGCGCGCTGTTCAGCATGTGGGAGATCATTTTGCTGTTCGGCGTTTCGATAGGGGGCATCTATTTGGGCTGGTTCAGCCCCACCGAGTCCGCGGCGGTCGGGTCGTTCGGCGCCTTGCTGCTGGGCGTGCTCCGGCGCAGATTGTCGTTTCCCCGCGTGCATGCGGCTTTTGTGGAAACCATATTGATTTCCAGCATGCTGTTTCTGGTTGTGCTGTGCGCGTTCATTTTCTCGTATTTCGTGGTGTTGACCGAGTTGCCGCATACGCTGGTCGAATGGACCCGCGGCCTGCACGCATCGCCAGCGGTCATCATGCTCATCCTCATCCTGTTCTACATTGTGATGGGGTGTTTTCTCGACGGCATCGGCATGGTGTTGATTACCGTGCCGGTGTTTTTCCCCTTGGTCACCGAAGCGGGCTTCGACCCGATCTGGTTCGGAGTCGTGCTGGTGCTGGTGGTCGAGCTGGGGCTCATCCATCCGCCGGTGGGCATGAATATTTTCGTGATCCGCGCCCAGGCGCCCGATATTCCGCTGTCGGTGATTTACCGCGGGGTGATTCCGTTCCTGGCGGCGCCCATTGCCTTGTTGCTGCTGCTGGTGGCTTTTCCGCAAATAGCCCTGTGGTTTCCGGGGATCTTGTACCGCTAGTGTCCTGGTGTGCCGAAGGGCTTACAATCCGTCAAAAGCTCAAAGGAAAGGATTATGCCCGAAGCCACCATCAACGCGGTGCAGAACGCGTTTCAAGGAGATTTGTTTGCGCATGTCGACGTCCTGCCGCCCCAGTGGCAGGAGGCGTTTTC
>JBEBXF010000150.1:0-7654 GCA_040391725.1 Eoetvoesiella caeni
CGCCCGCTCCCGAACCGCCCGAGACGGTTTCGTAGTACTGGTAGCGGGCATTGCCGAACGTCACGTTGTTCATGGTGGGCTGGCTGCCCGCCATCACGCCCAAAGCGCCGTACAGCGCATTCGTCACGCAACTGGACGTCTCGACATTGCCGGCCACCACCGCCGCCGGATAGCCCGGATTGAGCATCGAATCCTCCGGCACGATGAGCCGCAGCGGCTTCAGCCCGCCTGCGTTGATGGGGATGTCGTCGTCCACCATGCTGCGGAACACGTACAGCACCGCCGCCGTGGTGACGGCCTTGGGCGCGTTGAAGTTATTGGGCAGCTGCGGCGACGTGCCCGTGAAATCCAGCGTCGCGCTGCGCGTTTCACGGTCGACCGTGAGTCGGACTTCGATGCGCGCCCCGTTATCGAGCAGTTGCGTGAAATGCCCGTCCTTGAGCATGGCGATCACCCGCCGCACCGATTCCTCCGCATTGTCCTGTACATGGCGCATATAGGCGCGCACCACGTCCAGGCCGAAAGCCGCCACCATGTTCAGCAGCTCTTCGCGGCCCTTCTCGTTGGCGGCGATCTGCGCCCGCAGGTCGGCCAGGTTCTGGTCGATGTTGCGCGCCGGGTAGCGTGCGCCGGCCAGCAGCTCGCGCATTTCCGCCTCGCGCATGCGCCCGCCTTCCACCAGGCGGAAGTTGGTGATCAGCACGCCCTCTTCCTCGATGACCTTGGAATCGGAAGGCATGGAGCCCGGCGTCAGTCCACCGATGTCGGCGTGATGCCCGCGTGAGCCGACGTAAAAGAGAATGTCCTTGCCGGCTTCATCGAACACCGGCGTGACCACTGTGACGTCGGGCAGATGCGTGCCGCCTGCATAGGGATTGTTCAGCACGAACACATCGCCGGGCCGCAACTGCCCCGCATTGGCCTGGATAATGGCCTGGATGCTGGCGCTCATGGAGCCCAGGTGCACCGGAATATGCGGCGCGTTGGCCACGAGCTCGCCTTGCGCATCGAAAATGGCGCAGGAAAAATCCAGGCGCTCCTTGATGTTGACCGAATGCGCCGTGTTCTGCAGCCGGTAGCCCATCTGCTCGGCAATCGACATGAACAGGTTGTTGAAGATTTCCAGCATGACCGGGTCGGCGTCCGTGCCCACCGCGAAACGCTGCGGGCGGGGCTCGTACCGTTCCATGACCATGTCGCCGCGCTCCGTCACGCTGGCGCGCCATCCCGCATCGACCAGGGTGGTGGCGTTGGCGTCGCTGATCATGGCCGGCCCGTCGATGGCATCGCCCGCGCGCAGATCCACGCTGCGGTACAGCGGGCAATCGCGCCACTGTCCTTCGACATGAATGCTGACTGTGTCGAACGCGGCGGGCGCTTCACGCCGATCGGCGCCCGATTGCGCCAGTGCGGCGGCGGAAATCCGCCTGGACTCATCGCCGATGGCCTCGGCCACCGCCGACTCGATCACCAGGCGGCGCTCGGGCATCAAGAACGAAAAACGCTGCAAATAGGCTTTTTCAAAGGCTTCGCGCATGGCCTGGGTGCTGTCCAGCATGACGGGAAGCGCCGTGTCGGTGCCTTCGTAGCGCAGGTAGAACCGGCTCTCGATCCGGATGATGTCCGGGGAGATTTTTTGGGCCAGAAGATCGTCACGGGCCGCCTGTTCCAGGTCTTGCAGAACCTGGCGCGCGGCGGCTTCGCCGTCGGCGTCCCAGGGCAGCTCGACCGAGCGCTCCCGCATGGCGGTGGAAGCCGCCAGGCCCATGCCGTAGGCCGACAGCACGCCCGCCAGCGGATGCGCCAGCACGCGCGGCATGGCGAGCTCGTCGGCCACGCGGCAGGCATGCTGGCCGCCCGCGCCGCCGAAGGTCGTCAAGGTGTAGCGGGTGATGTCGTAGCCGCGCTGCACCGAAATGCGCTTGATGGCATTGGCCATATTGGCCACGGCGATATCCAGGAAGCCTTGCGCCAACTGCTCGCTGGACACCGCGCGTCCAGTTGCCTCGGACACTTCCCTGGCCAGTTGCGCAAAGCGCTGGCGCACCACGTCGGCATCCAGGGGCTGGTCGCCGTGCGGGCCGAACACGCTGGGGAAATGCTTGGGCTGAATGCGGCCCAGCATGACGTTGGCGTCGGTCACAGTAAGCGGGCCGCCGCGCCGGTAGCAGGCGGGGCCGGGGTTGGCCCCCGCCGATTCGGGCCCGACGCGCAGGCGCGCGCCGTCGAACTGCAGTATGGATCCGCCCCCGGCCGCAACCGTGTGGATGCTCATCATCGGCGCGCGCAGCCGCACGCCCGCCACCAGCGTGTCGAAGGCCCGCTCGTACTCGCCGGCATAATGCGACACATCGGTGGAAGTGCCGCCCATGTCGAAGCCGATGATGCGGTCGAAGCCCGCGGCCCGCGAAATGCCGGCCATGCCGACAATGCCGCCGGCCGGCCCGGACAGCACCGAATCCTTGCCCTGGAAAGTCTGGGCATCGGTCAGGCCGCCGCTGGACTGCATGAACTGCAGGCGCACGCCGGGCAACGCCTTGGCGACCTGATCGACATAGCGCCGCAGGACAGGCGACAAATACGCATCGACGACCGTCGTGTCGCCGCGGGCGACGTAGCGGATCAAGGGCGAGACCTGATGCGAGACGGACACCTGGGTATAGCCCAGGCCGGCCGCCAGCGCCGCCAGCCTGGCTTCGTGCTCGCCGTTGCGATAGGCATGCATGAGCACGATGGCGACGGCGGTAAAGCCGCGCCCGCGCGCCTGGCTCAATGCTTCGCGCGCCGCATCTTCGTCCAGCGGCATGACGACCGACCCGTCGGCCGCCAGGCGCTCATCGACCTCGACCACCTCTTCGTGCAGCAGCTCGGGCAGGATGATTTCACGCTCGAACAGCTTCGGCCGGTTCTGGTAGGCAATGCGCAACGCATCGCGGAAGCCCCGCGTCACCACCAGCAGGACGCGCTCGCCCTTGCGCTCCAGCAGCGCATTGGTGGCCACCGTGGTGCCCATCTTGACGACGTCGATACGCTCGGTGGGCACGGCATCGCCGGGCTTGACGCCCAGCAGCTGGCGTATGCCCTGGACGGCGGCATCGGGATATTGTTCGGGGTTCTCGGACAACAGCTTGGCGGTGGCCAGCCGGCCGTCGGGCCGGCGCGCCACGATGTCGGTGAAGGTGCCTCCGCGGTCGATCCAGAACTGCCAGCGGCCGTCCTCTTCGCGAGCCTTGCTCGCCGCGCCGCTCATAGCGAAGACGCTGCGCGCGCAGCCTGATCGTACAGCCCCGACAACATGCGCAGGCGCTCCGCCACTTCAGAGAGCGCATCGTCGTTGGCCAGTTCGCCTTCGACGCCCGGAAACAGGCAGCGCTCGCGCACTTCGCGGAATTTGTCCAGCAACTCGCCGCCTTTCTCGGTCGTGCCGTAGAAGACCTCTTTGCCGATCTTCTCGCCGGCGACGAGCTTCATTTTCAGAAGCTTCTTGAGCGAATAGCTGATGACGTAGCTGTCTTCGTAGTTCAGGGTGAAGCAGATGTCGGCCAGGCGCTTCTGGCGCTGGCGGTGATGCACATGATGCAGCACCAGGATATCGGTGGAGGCCAGGTCGGATTCGCCGGCGGCGCGCATGCAGCGCACCACCCAGCGGCCGAACGCATTGTTGGCCACGATAAGCCCGAACTCCAGCTCGGACAAGGCCGGATGCAGGCCCGAGGCCAGATGGGCCGACGACAATATGCGCAGCTGTTCAGGATTGCGCTTGCTACTCATCGTCGTCCTCCTGTTCGCCGGCCAGGCGCTCTTTGACGGGCGCGATTTCGGAAATCAGGTCGCGGATCCGAGCCTTGTTCGCAAGCGGCGCGACGCTATGCGTGGCGCCCGGCTGCATGCGGGCGACACAGGCATACACCACCTTGCCGTCCAGCAGCATCATGCATTCCTTGCAGGCGTTGGCGTTGATGCAGGAATAGCGCAGCGCCAGGGTCGGATCGAGGTGCTCGCGCACCCAGCGCAAGCCGTCCAGCAGCGATGCGGCCGCGCCGACCGGCAGTTCGTAGCGCTGGATGCGTGTTGCGCCGGCGCCGATCCCGC
The DNA here is from genome assembly GCA_040391725.1 of Eoetvoesiella caeni. GTDB lineage: Bacteria > Pseudomonadota > Gammaproteobacteria > Burkholderiales > Burkholderiaceae_B > Eoetvoesia > Eoetvoesia caeni_A. Next base: position 4,093 of record JBEBXF010000150.1, read on the forward strand.
GCTGCACATCCAGGCAAATCATAGTGGCGTGATTTTCAGTGTTCATGCTTGCCCCACTTGTTCATGACTCGCCAGGGATCGTGCATCCTCCGGCGTCAGACGTTCGACCGCCTGGGTGGCCAGCGTCCACTGGCCGTCGCGCCAGGACAAAGTCTGGTTCAGCGTCCAGCCGTCGTCCAGGCCCGGATAATCGTCGCGCTGATGCGCCCCCCGGCTTTCGCGGCGCGCCAGCGCGCTGCGCGTCACCGCTTCGGCCACCAGCAGCATATTGCGCAGATCCAGGGCATCCACGCGCTCGGGATCCTGCGGGCCGGTGCCGCCGGCCAGCGTCTGGCCACAGGTATCGCGCAACTGCGCAATTTCGCGCAAGGCCAGGTTCAGCCCTGCTTCGCTGCGGAAAGGCCCGACATGCGTCTGCATGATTTCCTGCAGACGCGCGATAAAGGCCGCGACATTGGCGCCTTGCGCGGGCGCTTCGCTGTTCTGCTGGCCCAGCATGGCCAGCACCGGTGCGGCCAGCCCGGCGACCTGCGCCTCGCCGGCCGGCTGTGCCGCCTGGGCGAAAGCCGCCGCCGAACGCCCGGCCTGCAGACCGAAGGTGATGGCCTCGGTAATGGCATTGCCCGAAAGGCGATTGGCGCCGTTGGCGCCGCCCACCGCCTCGCCCGCCGCATACAGGCCGGGAATGTCGGTCGCCATGCCGGCGTCCACGCGTATCCCGCCCATATGGTAATGCGCAATGGGAGCGACTTCGATGTCGTTCTTGGTAAGGTCGATGCCGTTGGCGGCCAGCTTGTTGATGATGGGGCCAAAGGCCTTGCGCAGATCCGCCTCCGGCACATGCTTGAAGCTGAGGTAGGCGCCTCCGGCGGGCGAGCCGCGGCCGGCCTCGACCTCTTTCAAAATGGCGTAGGTGGCCGCATCGCGCGTGACCGTATAGCCCTGGTTCTCGGCGGCATGGCCGTATTTTTCGACGAATTCTTCGCCCAGGCCGTTCAGCAGGCGGCCGCCCAGCTTGTAGCGGAACGGATCCCACATGATGGGATCGAACCCCACCAGGCGCGGGGCCAGATGGCCGATGGGAAAGAACTGCACGAACTCCATGTCGATGAGGCGAGCGCCCGCGCGCAAGGCCAGCGCGTAGCCGTCCCCGCCCATGTTCAGCGAAGCGCTGTTGCGCTTGTACAAACGGGTCAGGCCGCCGGTTGCGACGATGACGGCGCCGGCCCGTATGACCATGCGCTCGCCGGTGGTCAAGTGCAGCGCCACCACGCCCACGGCCCGGCCGCCGTCGACCAGCAGATCCACCACCAGGATGTCGCCCAGCCGCGCAATGCGGTCGTCGCGGGCCACCTGCGTGCGCAATGTCTTGGCCACGGCCGGGCCGGTGTTGAGGTAGTCCACGTAGACGCAGCGCGGACGGTCGTGGCCCGGCGCATGGGCCTGGGTAAGATGGCCGTCCGCGCGCGCCCAGCCCACGCCCCAGCTATCCATGAGACGGATCGAATCGATGCCGTGCTCGCAAAGCAGCTTGGCAAGCGGCTCGCTGCACAAGCCCCGGCCGGCCTTCAAGGTATCGGCGTAGTGATAGCGCCAGTCGTCGGGGGTTTGTTCGCCCAATGCCACCGCCACGGTCATTTGCGCCATGATGGTGGCGCCGCCCCGGCCTATCAGGCTGCGATCGGCCATGATGACCCGGCTGCCCGCCTGGGCCGCGGCGATCGCCGCGCTCATGCCCGCGCCGCCGGCGCCGACGATCAATACATCGGTTTCCATATGCACTACGTTTTCTGCGCTCATGCAGCCCCCAGATATGCTTTTTGCACCATGGGATCGGCAGCCAGCTCGGCGGCCGATCCCTTCAAAATGACATGGCCGTGCTGCAGCACGTACGCCCGGTCGGCCAGTTCCAGCGCGATGCGCGCGTTCTGCTCGACCAGAAGTATGGTCTGGCCCGCTGCTTTCCAGCGGAACAGCACTTCATAGACCATGTCGACGAATTTGGGCGACAGCCCCATCGACGGCTCGTCGATGCAGATGAGCTTGCCGCGCCGCAACCAGGCCCGGCCCAGCGCCAACATTTGCTGCTCGCCGCCCGACAAGGTGCCGGCCGCCTGCTTGCGCCGCTCCGCCAGGCGCGGAAACGACTCGAACACTTCGGCGAGATCGTTCTCGATCTGCGCCTTGTCGCGGCGTCTTGGGTAGGCGCCCATCAACAGGTTTTCATACACCGACATCTCGGGAAATATCCTGCGGCCTTCGGGCACGCTGGCCACGCCCAGGTCGATGACGTCGGGCGCGGACAGGCCCTGGATGGGCCGGCCTTCGAACACGATACGCCCGCTCGAGGGCGTCACCAGGCCCAGCACCGACTTGAGCGTCGTCGACTTACCCGACGCGTTGCCGCCCAGCACCGACACGACTTCGCCCGCCTGCACATGCAGGCTGACGCCGAACAGCGCCTGCACCGGGCCATAGTGGACATCGATATTGTCCACCTGCAAAAAGGGAGTATTCATGTCCTTAGCCAAGATGCGCATCCGATGAATTGGGGCGCCGCCGCTCGCGGCCCAGGTAGGCCTCGACGACCTCGGGATGATCCAGCGCATGGTCGGGATCGCCCTGCGCCAGCACCCTGCCCTGGTTCAGCACCATGACGCGGTCGGCCACCTTGCGCACCAGCGACAGCTTGTGCTCGACGACCAGAATGCCCAGCTTGGGTCGCATGCGGCGCAAAGCCAGCAGCAGCTCCGTCAGCTCGGCCGTTTCCGTGGGGTTCATGCCCGCCGCCGGCTCGTCCAGCAGCACGTAATCGGGCTGGCCGGCCAGGACGCGGGCGATTTCGAGCCGGCGCCGGTTGGCATACGAAAGGCTGAAGGCAGGCTGGTCCTTGCGCGGCCACAGCCTGTCGCCGAACAACTGCAGGGTTTCCCGCGCAATGTTTTCTTGCTGCTCGACGCGGCGGCGCCAGCCGGCCGTGCCGAACAAGGTTGCGCACACTTCGTGCACGACGTTCGTCAAGGTTTTGCCGTGCCCGCCGGACAGCAGGTTGGCCTGGGTGCCCAGCATTACGCTGTCCCACACCGACAACGCCGGAAACACCCGCGAAGTCTGGAAGCTGCGGCCCACGCCCAACCGGGCGATGCCGCTGATAAGCTGGATGAGCGTGGACTTGCCCGCGCCGTTGGGCCCGACCAGCGCCAGGGTCTCGCCCGGCGTAAGCGCCAGGCTGACACAGTCCACCGCCGTCACGCCGCTGAAATGGCGCGAAACGTCCTGCACGACCAATCCGTTTTCGATCGGTGCCATCATCGCGCCCCCAGCAAGCCTTGCGGACGCCAGCGCAGCATCAGCAACAGGAGCACGCCGTAGATGATCATGCGCCACTCCGCGAAGGAGCGCAGCAGCTCGGGCACGATGGCCATGACGAAGCCGGCCAGGGCCGCCCCGGTCAGATTGCCCAGCCCGCCCAGCACGGCCATGGTCAACACCAGCATGGAGGCCGGCACATTGAAGCTGTCGGGGCTGATGACGCTTTGCACATAGGCGAACAGTCCGCCGG
>JBEBXF010000151.1:0-7640 GCA_040391725.1 Eoetvoesiella caeni
CTGATTGTCGCCGTACCAGATGCCGCCTTGCGTCACGCAGACTCCCTTTTGCGGAAAAAGCGTCGTGCAGACATTGTTGGCGGCGGGGATCACGCAGGGATACTCATTTGCGCCCGCGCCAACCGCCCTCTCGTTGGTGCCCATTTCGGTAAAGTTGGTGCTGCGGATGCTTGCCTGCCCCGGGTTGGTCAGGTAGGCCAGCATGGGCTGCCCGTCGATCGGATCGTTGGCCGGGATGGCCTTGTCCACGTCGGCGCCGGCGATTTCGGCAAACAGCCGGTACAGGTCGACGGAACCCACCATGGAGGGCACCTCGCGTCCGGGCGAGGCGACCATGGGGCCGGCCACCATCAGCGGCACCCACACGCCGGTCTGGTAAGGCGAAGCCTTGGCGCGGGTAGGGTCGAACTTGCCCGGCGCGGTGAACTTGACGCTGTTCACATAGGTGCCGTTGTCGCCCATGACCACGACCACGGTATTGGTCTGCTCGGGGTGGTAGTCCAGCGTGCCGTCGCTGTTGTACTTGGCCAGGTTCAGGCCCACCAGCAAGTCGCCGATCTTCTTGTCCAGGGCCTCGATCATGAGGTTGGTGATGATATGGCTGTCGACGACGGCGGTAATCTCCGTTGCCACCGGCGTATTCTCCGAGTCGGCATGGGGCGAACACACCAGGTTGTCATTGCGCCCCGGTGTACCGTCGGCAATCAGCGACACCGGCGGCACCTGCAGCGGCGCATGGATGGCCGAATAGCCGACCGTCAGCATCCAGGGCTTGTCGCCGGATTGCTGCTTGGCCCATTCCAGCGCGCGGTCGGTTTCCAGAATGCTGCGATAGCCGCGCGAAGAAGGGTCGGAAGCCGGAATGACGTAACCGTTGCCCTGGGCCGTGCTTTTTACCCATCGGCCGGTGTAGTAGCCGTTCTGCGCCGTGAAGTCGATATAGCCGGGCACCGTGGACTGGCACGACTGGTTCGGATCCAGGATGCCGCCGCGCTCCATGCAGCTGCGGCCCGGCGTGGTGACATCGCCGCCTATCGATATTTGCGAACAACTACCGTCGGCCAGATAACACGCCCCGGCATCGGCGCCATCGCTTCCGGAGATCCGGGTTGTCGGAATGAAGCCGCATTTGTAGGGGCCGTTATCGACATCGGCGCCCTTGGTCGTAAGCCCCGCCCGGGTATCGATGTTGTAGGGCGCGCCGTCCAGGAATCCGTCGAAATAATCCCAGCCCAGCTTCCACATGCTGTTGTAGCCGTAGGGCAGGTTGTACGAGCCGTTCAGATCCGACCCTGTCAGGTGCATCTTGCCGATCAACGCATTGGTGTAGCCCTGCGTTTTCAAGAGCTTGGGCAGCGTCATGGCATAGGGCGAGGTCGACGAATTGGCCAGGTCGGTGGCCACCAGCGCGTTCAGGATATTGTCTTGGGACGGATAGCGCCCGGTAAAGAAAGTGGCTCGCGTGGGCGTGCAATCGGGCATGGCCCACGCATTGCGGAACTGCACCCCGGCGCGGGCGATGGCATTCATGTTGGGCGTTCTGGCCGGGGAGGCGCCGCCATAGCCGTAGGAGGTCATCTGGTCCACGCCCAGATCGTCGAGTACGATGAAAAGGATGTTGGGCTTGGCCTTGGCAACCTTGCCGCTGCCCGAGTCGGAGTCAGAACACGAGGCCAGCAGCACGGCCGCCGCCACCAAGGCCACCGTGGACACGGGCCGGAATAGTTTTTTGATCATGGATGCTCCCCTCTTCTCCAGCGCCAAGAGTAACAATTTGTTTTGTGTGTGACAAGTGCAGAAACATGATGGCAATGCGTTAATAACCATTCACGCCCGCGACACCGCAAAAAGCCATGGCATCGGCAACGCATGGCAAAGGCCTGGAATACCAAGACAAAGCGGCACCAGGACTCCCGCTACACTGATATCCGGAACGGATCTTCCAGCGACAGAAAATCGATGACGCCCAACACTCCTTTAATCCTCCGAAGCCTGCCCTGCCAGATCCTGGTCTGGTGCTTTCTGCTCCTGCTTACCGGCAGCGCGCTGGTCGCCTGGCAATACCGATCTCTCCTCAACATGCTGGAATACGAAAGCAATGTATTGCACAGGCTGGCTTCGCAGCGTGCCGGGCAACATGACGCGCACCTGACGGCGCTATCCGCCATCGCCGCGGCTTCCGGCGATGCCCACCATGGGCTTTTCCTCGACGTGGCGACAACCATTGCGCATTTTTATCCGCGCATCGACGACATACAGCTTGTTCCGCTGGATCCCCGTGAAGCGCCCATCGGCATCGGACCTCTGTCGCCCGCACTGGCGCGAAGCGTGCGCGCGGCGGCTATCGGCTCCACAGGGCAGATCGTCGTGCAGCCCTTTCCCGGCCGGGCCGATCACTACCTCCTGATCAAACGCAGTCCCAACACGGCAAACGCGCGCTACGGCTTGATGCTCGGCATCGATGCGCGCAAGCTCATCGGCGAGGCCGGTTCCTTCTGGTCCGAACCCGGCGTCGTCTTGCAGCTATCCATGCCCGATGGCCAGCCTATTGTGAGCCGTGCACGTTCGTCTATCGGCGCCATCCATTTTTCCAGAGCGCTGGCCAGCGCATCCCAGCCGCTGATCCTTGAAACCGGGATGACGATCGGACCGAATGATCTTTTCCCACCGCTGCCGGCGGCGTCGGCGCTCTTGCTGGTCAGCGCCGTCTACGCTGCCGTGCTGGCAGCATGGCGCCAGCGGGTACGCACACGCGCGGCAATCGAACAGGCACGCCTGAGCGCGCTGGAATCCCGCCTGGCGCACGCCTCGCGCGTGAACGCGCTTGGCGAGATGGCAAGCGGCCTGGCGCACGAACTGACCCAGCCGCTGACCGCCATTCTGGCCCAGGCCCAGGCCTGCCGCAGAATGCTCGACCAGAGGGGCGGCCAGGAACTTGCGCCAGTGCTCGAGGACACCGTCACGCAGGCGAAACGGGCGTCCGCCATCCTGGAACGGTTCCGGAATTGGTCACGGCCTCAGTTCGAATGCACGTCCGTGTTCGATCTACGCGATGCCCTGGATAATGTGCGGGCTTTATTGGCGCCCCAGGCCGCCGCATGCAATGCCGCTCTGGCTTTCGACATGCCCGCCTCGGCGGTGTACGTCAAGGCCGATCCCGTGGAGATGGAGCAAGTCGTCTTCAACCTCGTGCGCAACGCGCTCGAGGCCGTGGCTCAGCGCAGCCAAGGACGCGTGGCCGTCACGCTGACGCAGACCGCGTCCGAAGTGATCCTCGATGTTGCCGACAATGGCCCAGGCATCGCGCCGAGCCTCCGGGATAAACTATTTACGCCGTTCACGACGAACCGGCCCGGCGGCACGGGCCTTGGCCTCGCATTGAGCCAGCGCCTCGTGGAACGCGCCGGCGGGGAAATATTTCTGGTCGAAGATTCTCCCGGCGCAACGTTCAGGATCATCCTGAAACCCCAGAACCCGCGCATGGAGGCGGCGTCATGATGTACCCGGTCTATCTCGTCGATGACGACGTCGCGGTATGCCGCGCCCTGAGCCTGCTGCTGTCCACCGTCGGAATCCAGGCCGTCGCCTTTACCGATCCCCAGGCCTTCCTTGCGCAAGTCGTCCGGCTCGAGCCTGGCTGCCTGATCCTGGATATCCGCATGCCCGCCATCTCGGGACTGAAGCTCCAGGAACGGCTGGCCGAAAACGGCGTCGACTGGCCCACCATCATCATCTCCGGCCACGGGGACATAGAAGCCTGCCGGCGCGCATTTCGTAATGGCGCCGTGGATTTCCTGTCCAAACCCATCGATGAGCAGGATCTCATCGATGCCATACAAAAGGGACAGGATGCGCTCGATCGCAGCCTGCGGCAGCAAGCCCAGCAGGCGGAAACGCTGAGTTTGCTGGCCGCGCTCACGCAGCGCGAACGCCAGGTGCTGGATCGCGTGGCCCAGGGCTTCACCACCAGGCAGATTGCGGATGCCCTGGGTCTTTCCCCGCGCACGATCGATACGCACAGGGTCGCCATCGGCACAAAACTCGGCACGACGTCGCAAGCCGAGTTGACGCGCCTATGGCTTGAAGGCAACGGCACTCCGTAAAACTACGTAGTTCTACGCGAAGTCTACGAATATCCGCGCATTACAGCCCGGCGTAACCTTTCAATGTTCACTTGAAAAGGAAACGAAAATGATTCGAAACTTCTCCATTGCAGCTTTCTTGTTCGCCCCCATTCTGGCTTCCGCCGCCACGCAATTGCCGAACACGCCCTATCTGCCGCTCGACCTGGCCACGCAGGCGGCGCAGGCCGCCTTGAAAACATGCGTCGCGCAAGGTCACAACGTCAGCGTCGCAATCGTGGCGCGCGATGGCGCAACCAAGGTGCTGCTCAAGGCCGACAATTCCGGCCCGCACACGGCAAGCAGCGCTCAAGGCAAAGCCTTTACCTCGGCAGCCATGGGACGGGATACCGCGGGGCTGGCTGATTTCATCGCCAGCAAGCCGGCCAACAACGGCCTGCGCGACATGGACTCGCGGATGATCATTCAGGCGGGCGGTCTGCCGATCAAGTTCGACAAGGCCCTGGTGGGCGGCATCGGCGTGGGCGGCGCCCCCTCGGGAGATATCGACGCCGCTTGCGCGGCAGCGGGCCTCAAGGCTATTGGCGCGCAATAAGCCGGTTTTCAAGGACGGCCGCCATCTTTCCGGCCAGTTCGAACGCCACGCCGTCCTTGTCCCAGGTATAGATGGAAACGACCATTGGCGGCTCCATGCCGAAATGGTCGTACATGCGCACGCGGCGCCCGCTCGTGGCCCGCACGGGAAGCACCGACAGCCCCAGGCCCGACTCCACCCCCACAAGAACGCTTTGGAGGCTGCTGCCTGAAAAGGCAATGTACCAACGCCGCCGCTCCCGTTCTATGCGCTCGAACATGGTTTCCCGATAAAGCCCATCGGGCGGGAATGCGACCAGGGGGATCGGATCGCGCCATTCCCGCATGCCATCCTCGCTTTCAAACCATGCCATGGCCTCCGGAAAAGCGGCGAAGCAGTCCGCGCTTGCGGCAGGCTCCTTGACGACGGCGATATCGAATTCGCCTCCCCGATAACGTTCGGCAAGGGAGCGGCTCAAGCCTGTCGTGATATCCAGCCGGATCGAGCGGTTCGCTTCCGCGCAGGCCTTGAAGACGGAAGCCATTTCGGTGCTGACGATATCTTCGGGCAAGCCGATGCGGATCGAGCGGGCGCCGGCCGGATCGCCCAGCGCCGCTTGCGCTTCGTTCCCGAGCATCAGGATGCGCCGGGCGTAGCCGATGAGCCGCTCGCCAGGCACGGTGGCGTGTATCGGCCTGGCCGTGCGATCCACCAATTGCTGGCCAACCGACTCTTCCAGCCTTGCGAGCTGCTGGCTGATGGTCGATTGCGTGATGTGCAGGCGATCCGCCGCGGCGGTGAAGCTGCCGGTATCGACAATGGCCACAAATGCCCGAAGAAGGCGAAGATCAAACATGGCTGGGCTGCCTAGTACACGAACTCCGATGATATCGTTCTCATCATATCATTCATTTTCTTAATGATTTATATCCAATAATTTAATTTCAAAATAATCCCTGGAAAGATTATCCTGATTTCATGCTCGTCGTTCCGGAGGCCGCGTGGCCTCGCCGCCGGCCCTGACCGCAGACGCCGCGCCTCTTGGCACGCGTAGGCGCACGGCTATCGACAAACCGCAAGCGCCCTGCTTGCCGTCGGCGAGCACTGAGTTTTGGAAAGGATGATGAATGGAACAGAATATGGATCTTCTCAGGCAAGCCATCCAGCTTGCCTACGCCAATGCCGAAAAGGGTGGACGCCCTTTTGGCGCACTGATCGTCAAAGATGGCAGGATCATCGCCAAGGCGGTCAATGAAATCCTGCAGACGAACGATCCCACCGCGCATGCCGAACTGCTGGCCATCCGAGCCGCGAGCCGGGAATTGGGATCGGCCTCGCTCGCCGGCTGCTCCGTGTTCGCCAGCGGCCACCCATGCCCCATGTGCATGGGCGCCATGCGCCTGGCGGGAATCAAGGAGGTGACGTATGCCTACTCCAACGAAGATGGCGCCCCCTTCGGCCTGTCCACCGCCGAGATTTACGCCGACCTTGCCAAACCGTTAGACGAACAGTCCATGAAGATCCGGCACATTCCAGCGCGCGTCGAGGGACAGGCGGATCTGTACGCGCATTGGCAAGACCGGCAAAGGACGGGGAGATGAAAAACACCGGGCCGGTTTTCAGGCATTGCATTCTGATCGCCACCGTGGCCCTCATCGGGCTCAATCTAAGACCTTTCATCACAAGCATCGGGCCGCTTGCGGGCAGCATCCACGACCATACGGGATTGGGGTTGCAGGCCATGGCATTGCTGACGCTGGTGCCCATGCTGCTGATGGGGGTCCTGGCGTTCGTGGGGCCCGCCCTTGAAAGCGCAATAGGCGCGCGCCGATCGGTCACGCTGGCCTTGCTCGTGATATGCGGCGGCTGCGCCTTGCGGATGCTTGCATGGTCCGGATGGAGCCTGGTCGCCACATCCGCGATCATCGGCCTTGGCGTCGCGGTCGTTCAGGCCTTGTTTCCGGGCATCGTCAAACGAGAGTTCGCAAACCATACCGGCCCCATGATGGGGCTGTATTCCGCCATGCTCATGGGCGGCGGCGCCCTGGGCGCGCTGATCTCCCCCGCGGTTGCGGACGCTACCGGAAACTGGGCGGCTGGATTGGCGTTTTTCGCGCTGCCTGCCTTTATAGCAACGATTCTGGCCATTGCGTTCCTGCCCGCCGACGAACGCGCGCACCGCAGCCGCAACATGGCGCGCACGCTCTTCGCGCAGCGCCGGACATGGTTGTTGATGGCTTGTTTCGGCTTGGTAAACGGCGGTTATTCGTCCGTCGTGACCTGGCTTGCGCCTGCCTATCAGGAACAGGGCTGGAGTACCGCCACCAGCGCGGGCCTGCTGGCGACCTTGGCGGTCAGCCAGGCGCTGGCCGCGCTAACGCTGCCGATCCTCGCCAGGAAGCGGCTCGACCGGCGGCCTTGGATTTGGCTGACATTGGCCATGCAGGCCATCGGTTTCGCCGGCCTGGCGTTTGCGCCCGGCCTGGCCCCCCATGCCCTGGCGGCCATTCTCGGGGCTGGCCTGGGCGGATGTTTCGCACTGTTGCTGATCGTGGCGCTGGATCACCTGCCCAATCCAACGCAAGCGGGCGCCTTGGCCGCGCTCATGCAGGGCGGCGGATTCATCATCGCGGCAATACCCGCCTGGCTCGTAGCCGCGCTGCACGATCTCACCGGCAGCTATATCCCCGGCTGGTCATGGCATCTGGCCTGTGTCGGCGTAGTGACAGCTCTGGCAATCAGGTTTGCGCCGAAGAACTATGCAAAAGCCATGAAGCCCTTGGACATTGCGCATAGCCCACGGACGATCTGTTCCGCGCCTTCGACACCGTAGCCGCGCCGCCCGCAATCGGCGCGCTGAAAATTTTTTCTTGTAGCGCCCATGGAAAGCTGATTAAATAAACCTCGATTGGCTCTCTTTTTCCATAGCGCCAATATTTAAGTGAAATATTTCACTTTTTATTGGAATAAAGAAGGCATCCTGC
>JBEBXF010000152.1:0-7634 GCA_040391725.1 Eoetvoesiella caeni
CCCAGGCCGCTGAAGGCCGGCACCAGCACCACGCCGCCCGAGTCGGGCACGCTGTGCGCCATGGCTTCGATTTCGCGGCTTTGTTCGAAGGCGTGCAGTCCGTCGCGCATCCATTGCACGACGGCCCCGCCGACGAACACGCTGCCCTCCAGGGCGTATTCGATTTGCTCGCCGGCCTGCGCTGTGCGGGTGGTGATGAGGCCGTTTTGCGAGGTCTGGAAACGGCTGCCTGTATGCATCAGCGTGAAGCAGCCGGTGCCGTAGGTATTCTTGGCCATGCCTTCTTCGAAGCACGCCTGGCCGAACAGCGCGCTTTGCTGGTCGCCGGCGACCCCGCATATGGGGATGGCATGGCCCAGCAGTTCAGCGTGCGTCGATCCGTAGCGGGCGCTGGAGGGCAGGACGCGCGGCAGCAGGCCGGCCTCGATGTTCATGGCCTCGAGCAGGTCGGCGTCCCAGTCGTTGTCGCGCACATTGAAAAGCATGGTGCGCGATGCGTTGCTGACGTCGGTGGCGTGTACTTGTCCGCGTGTCAATTGCCAGATCAGCCAGCTGTCCACCGTGCCGAAGGCGAGCTCGCCCTTGCGCGCAAGTTCGCGTGCGCCGGGCACGTTGTCCAGCAGCCATTGCAGCTTGGTTCCCGAGAAATAGGCATCGATGCGCAAGCCTGTCTTGGCGAGAATGGTGTTCTCCATTCCCTGCTCGCGCAATGCCGCGCAGGCGGGTTCCGAACGCCGATCCTGCCAGACGATGGCATTGTGGATGGGCCGGCCTGTCTGCCTGTGCCAGACTACGGTGGTTTCGCGCTGATTGGTCAAGCCCAGGGCGTGGATGTCCGAAGCCCGCAGCTTTGCCTTGGCGATCACCCTTTTGGCGGTTTCGAGCTGGGTTTGCCAGATGTCCTGGGGATCGTGCTCGACCCAGCCGGGCCGGGGGTAGATCTGGCGGTATTCCTGTTGTTCGCTCGCCACCACTTGCCCATCGACATCGAAAATAATGCTGCGGGAGCTGGACGTGCCCTGATCCAGGGCAAGCAGATAAGTCATGGTGTCGTGACGCCGGTATACGAAATGCGATGGCCAGAGCGTAACCCGGGACGGCGCGGTTGCGCCAGTGCCTTGTGAACAAACCGCGCCGGGCGGTATCCTGACGCCACAGGCACGGGTTGCCTTTTGGATATCCAATGATGACAGCTCCTAAGGCGCTTCCCGCCAAGACAGATAGACCTCGATTGCTGGCCGGGCTTTTGCAGGGCGGGCCGTACGACCTGGCGATCGTCGGCGGCGGGGCCACGGGTCTGGGCGTAGCCCTCGATGCGGCTTCCCGGGGCTTGTCGGTGGCGCTGGTGGAGTCGCTGGATTTTGCGAAGGGCACTTCGTCGCGCGCGACCAAGCTGGTGCATGGCGGCGTGCGCTACCTGGCGCAGGGCAACATCGCCCTGGTGCGCGAGGCGCTGCGCGAGCGGCGCGCCATATTGCACAATGCGCCCCACCTGGCCGCGCCGCTGTCCTTTGTCGTTCCGGGCTATCGATGCTGGGAGGCCCTGTTCTATACGGCGGGCCTGAAGCTCTACGAAGCGTTGGCGGGCCGCGCGCGCATCGGGGGCGCCGAGCTGCTGTCGCTCGAGGAAACCGTGCGCAGCCTGCCCGGTGTGCGCCGGCAAGGGTTGAAGGGGGCGGCCAGATATTGGGACGGGCAGTTCGACGATGCGCGCCTGGCGTTGGCCTTGGCACGCACGGCGGCAAGCTTTGGCGCGGCATTGCTCAATTATTGCCGCGCCGAGGGGTTGCTGTACGACAACGGGCGGGTGGCCGGCTTGCGGTGCCTCGACGCCGAGACCGGCGAGTCGTTCGCCATACGCGCTCGTTGCGTCGTGAATGCCACCGGAGTCTGGGCGGACGAGCTGCGCAGGCAGGACAGCAAGCAGCGTGGGCAAACAGCCGGCGATCTGGTCATGCCCAGCCAGGGGGTGCACCTGGTGGTCGACGCCTCGTTCCTTGATTCGCAAAGCGCCTTGCTGGTGCCTCGCACGCGCGATGGCCGGGTTCTGTTCGCCGTGCCGTGGCTGGGCAAGCTGGTTCTGGGAACGACCGATACTCCCCGCAAGGATATTGCGCGGGAGCCCGTGGCGGGTCACGACGAGGTCGAGTTCATCCTGAGCGAGGCGGGCCGCTATTTATCGAGGGCGCCCGTGCGCGGCGACGTCACCAGCGTCTGGGCCGGCCTGCGTCCTTTGGTCGTGCCCGGCGGCAAGCAGGACGAGGGCGGCACCAGCCACGTCAATCGCGAACACACTGTACTCGTCAGCGCTTCGGGCCTGGTTTCGGTCGCGGGAGGCAAATGGACGACCTACCGGGCCATGGCCCAGGATGTTCTGGCGCATTGCGAGACGGCGGGTCTGCTGCCTTCGCTGCCACCTTGCCGGACGGAAAATCTCGTGCTGGTTGGCGGTGATGTTCGGCGCGACGCCGCCAGCCTGGCCCGGGCCAGGGCGTACGACGCCTATGGTTCGGAGGAGGAGGCGGTGCGCGCGCTGCCGGGCGCCGATGTCGAGCTGTGCGAAGGCGTCACCGAAGCCATGCTGCGATTCTCCGCGCGCCACGAGTACGCGCGCACGGTGGAGGACGCGCTGGCGCGTCGGTGCCGCACGCTCTTTCTGGATGCGGCCATGGCGGCAAGCATCGCGCCGCGGGCGGCGCGCATCATGCGCGAGGAAACCGGGGTGGATCCCAGACTGGAAGAGTTCCAGGCATTGGCCGGGCAGTACGCCAATGCGCCGTGAACATGCCGGGAGCCGTGAACCGGGATGTCGTGCGGAACGGAACTACTCGGTGAAGAACGTGCCGGCGCCTTCGAAGCGCCTGGCAAAGTAGCGGCTATCCAGCGCATCGAGGCGTACACGCCCTCCGCTGGACGGCGCATTGACAAAAAGTCCGTCGCCCACATAAATGCCGACGTGCGAATAAGGCTGGTTCAGGGTGTTGAAAAACACCAGGTCGCCCGCTTTGAGGTTTTTCCGGTTTATGGGACGGGTGGTTTGCGCGATGACGGCGGCGTTGTGCGGCAGCCGTTCGTCGGCGATGCGATCGACTACGTAAGCGACCAGGCCGCTGCAGTCGAAGCCTTCGGCGGGGTTCTCGCCGCCGTAGCGATACCGGGTGTCGAGCAAGGACAGCGCGGTCATGACCATGTCGCCGCGTTTGCTGGCATCGATGACGACGCGCTGGGGAGCGGCCGCGCCCCTATGGTAATTCGACGGCCCCGCGCATCCGGCCAGCAGCAGGGCGCCCATCAATGCCAATGCCGCTGCGCCGTTTTTTCCGCCAAAGAGCCAGCCCGGCTCGAAAAAGCAGACGAAGGTTCTTGCGGCATACCGCGCCATGGCAATTCTCGCAAATGACATCGCAGTGGCGATTTCAGCAGCAAGTATCCGCGATGCGGGAGGGAATATTTATGACCATATGTTTCTTTTGTGTAAATTCTGTCGTATTTCTACCAAATACAAGGCGATGGCAGCTAGTGATTTTCCCCGATTGAGATAAATGCATTTTGCGCTAACTTCATTGAAATCTCCAGAATCAAGCAGTTTTTTCCGCCTCTTGCCTGCCGGAGCCGCCATTCCGTGTATGACAAATTACTTGTTCACGTTACTAAATAAAGGTAATGTTGCAAAAGTTGAAAAATTTGCAAGTTTTGCGCATTGTCGAAGATATGCTTGATATATATCAAGATAAAAAGTGGATATTTATATAACCTGTTGATCTAATTTAATAATTATTTTTTTAAGTCTGCAAGGTTATTTTGGGCGTATGGGTATGACTGGTACATTTTTGTGCTTGGTTTAAGCTGTCGAGTAGATTACTATTACAAACAGTTGTCACAATAGATACATCAAGTATTGTTAATGTATTTATTCTGTAAATTTTGTAAATTAATCAACCATATATTTCCATATCTGAAACGGGCCTCGCAGGGGTCTCTTCTATCGGCAACCGTTCTGGTTTTTTAAGAGGAAATTTCGTGTCAGTTGATTCAAATTCGGCATTGCATGACATTAGGGAAGTAAATCTGTCCTATCTCATGCTGGCGCAGCGCCTGCTGCGGGAAAATTATGCGGCGGGCATGTTCAGGTTGGGGGTTGGATCCGACGTTGCGGATATTATCCTTGGCCTGTCTCCAGCGCAACTGGTCAAGCTGGCCAGTTCCAGTTCCTTGATCTGCGGTTTTCGCCTCGATGATTACAGCCTGCTTTCGTCCTTGACGCAGGATGTGCTGGGCGGGGTGCTGCAGCAGGCGCATTCCACCATTCTGCTGTCGCAGCAGCCTGTTGTGCCAGCGGTTTGAGCGGGCTGAAAATGACTGGGAAAAGCGTTGCCCGCGAGGCCGAGGAAATCCTTCTGGCCACATCCATGATCAAGCTGGGGGCGCGGCTGCAGGTATTGCAGGCCGAGACCTCGCTCAGCTACGACCGGCTGGCCCGGCTGTACCGCGAGGTCAAGGGTTGTTCGCCGCCCAAAGGCATGTTGCCGTTTTCCGTCGACTGGTTCATGACCTGGCTGCCGAACATCCACTCAAGCATGTTCTACAGCATCTACCGGTATCTCGACCGCTACACGCCGGCCAAAAAATCGCAGGCGCTGATCGAAGCCTATCGCTTGTATCTGGAACAGGCCGACGCTGGCCGCCAACAAGGCTCCGAAGACGACGAACCGGTGCTCAGCTTTACCCGGGCATGGATGCTGCTGCGTTTTTTCGAAAGCGGCATGGTGCAGTTGTCGCATTGCGTGAGGTGCAAAGGGGGGTTTGTGGCTCATGCCCACGATCCCGATCACGACTTCGTATGCGCGATCTGCCGTCCGCCGCCCCGGGCGGGCAAGACGCGCAATCACCGCGCGTCCAATGTCTCGGCGTAATGCGCAAAAGCCGCGCCGTGCCTGCCAGGTCTGCTTCGCAGGCCTTTTTTATGTCGCGGGCTGCTTGGCTCCATGATTTTCAGAACCCTGATTTGGCTTCGAAAAAGCCCGTTGACGGACGCTTTTAGAATGGCCGAAACAGGCGATCATAGGCCGCTATGTATCTCTTAAGGGCCCGCTTGTGTTAATTCTGATTGGATATCTGGTTGTTCTGCTCTCCGTATTCGGCAGCTATGTCGCGTTGGGCGGGCATATGGGAGCCCTGTATCAGCCATTCGAATTCCTGCTGATCGGCGGAGCGGCCCTGGGCGCCTACATTGCCTCGAACAGCGGCAAATCGGTGTCCCTGATGTTCAAGGCCATTCCCCAGGTGTTCAAGCGCAGTCCGTACACCGACAAAGAGGTGTACATGGAACTGATGGCCTTGCTGTACGTGCTGTTGAACAAGGCCAGGCGCGATGGCCTGATGACCATCGAAAACGATATCGAAGAGCCTGAAAACAGCGCCATCTTCGCCGAGTACCCACGTATTTTGCGCGACCCCATCCTGATGGTGTTCATTACGGACTATCTGCGTCTGATGATAAGCGGCAACATGAGCCCCTACGAAATCGAGACGCTCATGGATCAGGAAATCGAAGCGCACCAGCACGAGCAGAATATTCCCTCGCGCGCCCTGGCCGTGGTGGCCGACGCCTTACCCGCATTCGGCATCGTCGCCGCCGTGCTGGGCGTCATCAAGGCGCTGGCGTCGGTCGACAAGCCGCCCGCGATTCTGGCCGATCTTATCTCCAAGGCCATGGTCGGCACTTTCCTGGGTATTTTGCTGGCGTATGGATTCATTTCTCCATTGTCCTCCGCGATGGAGCGGCGCACGGTCGTCTCGACCAAAATACTGGAATGCATCAAGGTTACCTTGCTGGCCAGCATGAACGGCTATCCCCCGCAGCTTGCCATCGAGTTTGGGCGCAAAGTGCTTTATAGCAGCGTGCGCCCCTCGTTCGGCGAGCTGGAGAATCATGTCCGGCAGGCCAAGGCACCCGCGAAAAAAGTGGCGTAACGGTATAGCGCAATGAGTCATTCGCCGTCCGATCGCATTGTCATCCGCCGCAAGAAAGTCCCGGCTCATGGGAGTCAGCACGGGGCCTGGAAAATCGCCTACGCCGACTTCATGACCGCCATGATGGCTTTTTTCCTGGTCATGTGGCTGATAGCCATTCTTCCCCGGGAAAGTCTGCCGGGCATCGCCGATTTCTTTCGCATGCCGTTGATGACCGCGATCACGGGCGGCCCTCAACTGGATGAAAGCTCGAAGGTCATTCCGGGCGGCTCGCCCACCGTCATTCCCAACAAAACGACCCCCGCATCGAAGCACAAGCAGCGGTCGGCCCAGGACGAGGAAGAGGATAGGCGCGACCAGCGCCGGCTGGAGGACCTCAAGACCGATCTCGAGGCGCTGATCGAATCCGATCCGGTGCTGAAGCAGTTCCGCCCGCAACTATTGCTGGACATGACGCCCGACGGCCTGCGCATCCAGATCGTCGACCAGCAGAACCGCCCCATGTTCGCCACGGGCAGCGCCCAGGTTCAGCCCTATATGCGGGATATCCTGCGCGAGCTGGGACCGGTTTTCAACAAGCTGCCCAACAGCATCACGATCTCCGGCCATACCGACGCCATGCAATACGCCTCGGGCGAGCGCGAATACAGCAACTGGGAGCTGTCGGCGGATCGCGCCAACGCGGCGCGTAAAGAGCTGGTGGCGGGGGGGATGCTGGAAAACAAAGTCAAGCGCGTGCTGGGCCTGTCGTCATCGGTAAGCCTGATTAAAGATAATCCCAATGCTGCCGTTAACCGCCGTATCAGTCTGCTTGTATTGAATCGGCGCGCGGAACGCCGCATCGACGAGCAGAATGCGACAAGTGAATCCCTGACCAATCTGAAGTCGATCATGGAAGGGGCTTCCCGTCCGCCGCCGATCTATGTCGGCGGCAAGGGTCTGGGTGATGCCGCGGGCGTCGCGCCGACAGCCGAAGCGGCGGCCGGATCCACGGTTCCGGCAGCTTCCGGGCCGGCTCCGGGAGCCCGCCCGGCGGAAACGGCCCGGTAAGCCGCCGCATCGGCCAGGCGGCTGACCCGGTTTCCCGGGCGCCTGGGAAGCTGGTTCGCTGAATGGCTTCGATGTTGTTATAGGAAATGATAATGAGTGCGGGTGTCGATTTAAGCCAGTTCTACGAGACGTTTTTCGATGAAGCCGACGAATTGCTGGCCGACATGGAGCAAACCCTGCTTGCCGTGGACGTCGACCATCCGGACAGCGATCAGCTCAACGCAATATTTCGCGCCGCCCACTCCATCAAGGGCGGAGCCGGCACGTTCGGCTGCTTTGGTCATCTTGCCGACACCACCCATCTTCTCGAGAACCTGCTCGACGCTTTGCGTCGCGGCGAAATGAGTGTGCGAAAGGACATGATCGATTTATTCCTGGAAACCAAAGATGTCCTGACTGCGCAAGTGGCGGCCTATCGTAATTCCGAACAGCCCGACGAGCAGGCCTATGAGCGCATTTGCGCCCAATTGCGCGAACTTGCGCTGGAGCAGGGCGGCGAGATTCCCGCCGGCATGCCGCCGGCGTCCGTTCCGGCTGCCTCGCCAGAGCCGCTTACGGCGCCCCAACCGGGGATTGCGCCCGAAGCGGCCCCCGCTCCGGCCCCCGGCGGC
>JBEBXF010000153.1:0-7598 GCA_040391725.1 Eoetvoesiella caeni
CGCGAAGATGGCGTCGGGCTTGTCCGCGACAATCTGGGTAAGCTCGGCGGAGAAGTCCAGCTGATTCACCGGCGTGTAGATTTCATCGACCACCTTGCCGGTGTAGTAACGCTTGAATCCCGAGATATAGTCCTTGCCGGCCTGATAGTTCGGAGCCAGGGCCACCACCCGCTTATAGCCTTTGTCACTGGCGTATTTGCCCATCGACTCCGACTGCATGTCGTTCTGCCACGACGCTACGAACAGATTCGGCGAACAACTGGCGCCGGCCAGCGGCGAAGGCCCCGCGTTGGTGCTGATCATGAACACGCCCTTGTCCGTGATGGACTTGGCAACGGCCATGGCCACGTTGGAACCCGATATGCCGCTGATGATGGGCACGTGATCGCGCGTGATCAGCTTCGTGACGATCTGGGTCGCGACTTCCGGCTTGAACTGGTCGTCTTCCTTCAGGATTTCGACGGGAACGCCACCCAGCTTGCCCCCGCGCTCTTCGACCGCCTGCATGAAGCCGTCGTATTGCTCTTGGCCGACAATGGCCAGCGGCCCGGAAAGCGTCACCATGAAGCCGATTTTTATGGGGGGCTGGGACTGCGCGAAGGCTGCCGTTGCCGCCAGCGCCGCCGAACCGGCCAGGCAATATCGAAGTGAACGCCGAAGTGATTTCTTAAGCATAGTCTGTCTCCCGCCAGGGACATGCATGCCGATCTCCCCAGCCATTCTATTTATTTATATAAATTATCGATCCGAGCATCGAAGCCTGGACAAGCGCGAAGCGGCTCGACATGTTGCATTCCGATTGTGTCATCGATGGCAACAAGGCGGAAGATAACCAGACCGGACCAGTGATACCTGCGCAGCATCACCCGCCAATCCATGCATCCTCGCACCGAAAGGAAGACGGCGCGGATCCCGGGAGCTGCGGACGGTTCGCGCCGGCGGCGCTTCTAGGCGGCGTTGTCCAGGTCGTGCGCGCCCAGCAGCATTTCGTTCAGCCCCTTGCCCGCCTCGATCATGGGCCACACACTCTCGCTGCGATCCGTCATGAAGTTCATGAACACCAGCTTGTCCTTCATGGCGAAGGCATCCCGCAGGGCCTGCTCCACGTCGCCTGGGCTCTCGATGGTGACGCCGACGTGGCCGAACGATTCGGCCAGCCTGCCGAAATCGGGCAAGGCATCCATATAGGACTCGGAATGGCGCGAACTGTTATAGACGTCCTGCAACTGGCGCACCATGCCCAGCGAACGATTGTTCAACATGATGATCTTGGGGGTAAGGCGGTACTGTTTGCAGGTGGCCAGCTCCTGAATGCACATCTGGATCGAAGCCTCGCCCGTGACGCAGGCCACGGTCGCCTCCGGATTGGCCAATTGCACCCCCATGGCATACGGCAGGCCCACGCCCATGGTGCCCAGGCCGCCCGAATTGATCCAGCGGCGCGGCTGGTTGAACTTGTAGTACTGGGCGGCCCACATCTGGTGCTGCCCCACGTCGGACGTGACGAAGGCATTGCCCTGCGTGACTTCGCACAGTTTTTCAACGACGTACTGGGGCTTGATGATGGAGTCGGACGCCGGATAGGCCAGGCATTTCTGCGCCCGCCACTCTTCGATCCGGGCCCACCAGGCTTGAGTCCGCGTTGCGGCGGGCGCGGGCAATTCATCCAACTGCGCCAGCATTTGCGCCAGGACGTTCTTGACGTTGCCCACGACAGGAAAGTCGACCTTGACCCGCTTGGAGATCGAGGTGGGGTCGATATCGATATGGATGATGGTGCGCGGCTGACCGGAAAAATGCGTGGTGTTGCCAATGACCCGGTCGTCGAAACGCGCCCCGATGGCGAGCAGCACGTCGCAATGGTGCATGGCCATGTTCGCTTCGTAAGTGCCATGCAGGCCCAGCATGCCCAGGAACTTGCCGCTGCTTGCCGCATAGCCGCCCAATCCCATGAGGGTGTTGGTGCAGGGGTAGCCGAGGCGGTCGACCAGTTGGTTCAGTTCCGGCGCCGCATCGGCCAGAATGACGCCGCCGCCCGTATAGACCAGGGGCCGCTTGGCGTTCAGCAACACATTCAGCGCCCGCTGGATCTGGCCGGCATGGCCGTCGCCCGCGGGCTTGTATGCACGCAGGCTGACGGAAGACGGATAGTCGAAAACGCACTCCGCCGTGGTGATGTTCTTGGGAATGTCGATCAGCACGGGGCCCGGACGCCCGCTGCGCGCGATGTAGAACGCCTTCTTGATGGTCGCGGCCAGTTCCCGCACGTCGCGAACCAGGAAATTATGCTTCACGCAGGGCCGGGTAATGCCCACCGTATCGCATTCCTGAAAAGCGTCCTGCCCGATCGCCTGCAGCGGAACCTGCCCTGCAATGACGACCATGGGAATCGAATCCATATAGGCCGTGGCGATGCCGGTGATCGCGTTGGTGACGCCCGGCCCCGAGGTGACCAGGGCGACGCCCACCTTGTTCGAGCTGCGTGAATACGCGTCGGCGGCATGGATCGCGGCCTGTTCGTGGCGTACCTGTATATGGCGCACTTCCTGCTGGCCGAACAACGCATCGTAAATATGCAGCACCGCGCCGCCCGGATAGCCGAAGACGTGGTCGACCTGTTCCCGCGCCAGGGAGCGCACGATGATTTCGGCGCCGGTCAGGCGTTCCTTGCCGCCGGCGTGATCGGAATCATCAGCGCCGCGGAGGGCTTCGGCGGCTTCGGACAGTTTGACGATTTTCATGTTTTTCTCTTGTTCGGCGTGCCGGCCGCACCCAGGGTTGCCGCCCTTCTACGCAATGATTGGCCGTATAGCAAAAGAAACAGAATAAACCTTAACGCACAGAATTTGGATCTTAAATCAACCAGAATCCATGCCTGTTTAAGAATAAAAATCCGGTAAACGAAAAAACGACAGCATTACCAACCAATACACCAGTCAAACCCCCACCCGTGCGACTGCCGCGAAGCCGCAGCGCCGTGGCTTCATGACCAAAGAATCCCGCCGCAGCAGCGCTCACGCCACGGCACGAGAAAGAGCCCGCAGTCCCCGAGGAAAGCCACCCTTGGATCGAGGAGGATTCGTGCACGATCTATGGAAGACCCTGATTGTTTATCTCGATTAACGATCTAATATATTACGAGTTATAAGTAATATATTAAAAGGAAAGCGATGCACCTTGGCCGTTTGTTCCAACGCAGCGTGCACATGTACGGCAACCGGCTGGCCCTGGCTGTCGGCGATTCGGAAAGCACGAACTACACCCGCCTGGATCGACAGATCCGCGCGCTGGCATACTGGATGCGCCACGATCTGGGCCTCGAGCCCGGCGACCGCCTTACGCTGGCCATGAAAAACTGCGCGGAATACGCCCAGGCAATGCTCGCCGCCTGGCATGCCGGGCTGTGCGTCGTTCCCGTCAACAGCAAGCTGCATCCCAACGAAATCGACTTCATCTTGCGCGACTCCGGCTCGCGCGCCTGCCTGGCCAGCCCGGACATGCATCAAAACCTGCGCGCCGTGGCCAATGCCCTGGAGGGCCTGCAATTGGTGGATGTCGGCGCATCCGTCTACACCGGGGCCCTCCAGGGCCCTTCCATGCCCTCCGATGAACCATCGCGGCAGGACGGCGCCGCGCCCGCCTGGCTGTTCTATACCAGCGGCACGACCGGGCGCCCCAAGGGCGTGGTGCTCACCCACGTCAACCTCGTCAACATGGCCCTGAACTTCTACGCCGACGTGCAGCCCGTCTGCGAAACCGACGCCTTGCTGCACATTGCCCCGATGTCGCACGGCAGCGGCCTTTACAGCGTGCCCTACTTCATCAAGGGGGCTTTGCAAATCGTGCCCGCCAGCGGCGGCTTCGACGAAGCGGAGGTCTGCGCAACCTTGAGGCACTACCGCAATGTCAGCTTCTTCGCCGCCCCCACCATGGTGCAGCGCCTGGTCCGGCACACCGATTCGCACAACCCCGATCTCGATGGGCTCAAGTGCATGATCGCCGCCGGCGCGCCTTTCTACGTGGAAGACATCAAATCGGCCGTGCGCGCTTTCGGGCCGCGCGTCGCCCAAATCTACGGCCAGGGCGAAACGCCCATGAGCATTACCGCGCAAACGGCGCGGCAACTGGCCAGCGCCGTGGAACAAGGCGACGACGCCTTTCTCGGCTCGGTGGGCCATGCGCAGACCAGCATCGACATCAGCATCGAAGACGGCAAGGGCAATCGGCTGCCCGCGGGCGAACTGGGTGAAATCCTGGTGCACGGGCCAACGGTGATGCAAGGCTACTGGAACAACCCCGAAGCCAGCGCCGGCACGCTGGCCGGCAACCGGCTGCATACCGGCGACATCGGCCTGCTCGACGAACGCGGCCTGCTGCACCTGAAAGACCGCTCCAAGGACGTGATCATCAGCGGCGGCTCCAATATCTACCCGCGCGAAGTCGAGGAAGCCCTGATGCAGCATCCCGACGTCGCCGAGGCCTCCGTCATCGGCATGCCGGATCACGAATGGGGCGAGTCGGTGCTGGCCTTCGTGGTTCGCCGCCCGGAGTCGGCGCTGACGGCCAGCGAACTCGACGCCCTGTGCCTTGCCAGCATCGCGCGCTTCAAGCGCCCGAAGCGCTATGTCTTTCTGGATGAACTGCCCAAGAATGCAACCGGAAAAGTGTTAAAAAGGCAGCTCCAGAACCACATTCCACCATCATGACCGCGCCGAAATCCGCCCTTTTCGCCCGCGAAGCGGGCAGCCAGACGGAAAGGGCCTACGGCCTGCTGGAAGAGATGATCGTCACCGGCGAGTTGCCGCCCGCCAGCCAGTGGTCGGAGCACGCGCTGGGCGCCAGAATAGGCCTTGGCCGCTCTCCGGTGCGCGATGCCCTGCAGAAGCTGGCGTTTCAACGCCTGGTTCGGATCGCGCCGCGCCAGGGTATTTTCATTTCCGAAATCGACTACCAGGGCCAGTTGCAAATCATCGAGGCGCGCCGGGAAATCGAACACCTCATTGTGGCGCAAGCCGCATTGCGCGCTACCGGCGACGAACGGCAAGCCATGGCCCGGCTCGTCCAGGAACTGAAAAAGCTGAAACGCCACCAGGACATGCGCAGCTATCTGCGCCTGCATTTCGCGCTGACCAGCCAGTTGGGAAGCGCTTCACGCAACAGCTACGCCGCGGAATTCTACGCGATGCTGCAAACGCTGGCGCGCCGCTTCCTGTACTTTCATCAAAAACATCATTCCGAACTGGAACTGATCTGCGACCTGCACATCGGCCAACTCAACGCGGTAATCGAGGGCCAGCCGGACGCGGCCCGGCAAGCCGCCACGGCCCGCAACGACTACGCTGAGAAGCTGGCGCGCGACACCATCATGGAGCTTATCGCCACCTCCGAGGTGACGATAAAACCCGCCGGCAAGGCGGCGGGAATATGAAATCTGCATAGGTGCATAGACGTCGCCTGCCTAAAGCAGGATTCTGCGCAGGTCGGCCAGGGCCGAGCTTAGATACACGCTGAATCGCGCGCCCAGGGCGCCGTCTATGACCCGGTGATCGTACGACAGCGACATCGGCATCATCAGACGCGGCACGAACTGCGCGCCGTCCCATACCGGCTTCATCTCGGTTCTGGACAAGCCCAGGATCGCCACTTCCGGCGCATTGATGATGGGCGTGAAGCCCAGCCCGCCGATGCCGCCCAGCGACGAAATGGTGAAGGTCGCACCCTGCATGTCGGCCGGCTTGAGCTTGCCGTCGCGCGCCTGGGCCGACAGTTCCGTCATTTCCTGGGCGATCTGGGTGACGGACTTGCCGTCGGCGCCCTTGATGACGGGCACCACCAGCCCATTGGGCGTGTCGGCCGCAAAGCCGATGTTGTAATAGTGCTTGAGGATGAGGTTCTCGCCCTTGTCGTCCAGCGACGAATTGAAGGCGGGAAACTGCTTGAGCGCGGCGACGCTGGCCTTGATCGCAAACGCCAGCAAGGTAAGCTTGACGCCGGATTTGCTGCTTACGTTGGCGCTCTTGCGAAACTCCTCCAGATCCGTGACGTCGGCCTCGTCGTATTGGGTGATATGCGGAATCATCACCCAGTTGCGATGCAGGTTGGGGCCGCTGATTTTCTGGATGCGCGACAACGGCCGCAATTCGGTGGGGCCGAACCTGGAGAAATCCAGCGATGGCCACGGCAATAAATCCAGGCCCGCGCCGCCGCGTTTTGCCGCCGCGCCCGAACCCCCATCGTTCACCACCGCCTTGATGTAGGCCTGCACGTCGCTGCGCTGGATGCGGTTCTTGGGGCCGGTGCCGATAATGCGCGCCAAGTCCACGCCCAGTTCGCGCGAATACCGACGCACAGAAGGCGAAGCATGGGCGACGCCGGACGAGGTTTCCCCGCCCTCAGGTTTTCCAACGGCCAGGGAGTGCGCATCGCCGGGCATCGCAGCCGCCGGAGCCGGAGCGGCTACAGCAGGTGCACGTTGCGCCGCAGCCGGCGCACCGGTCGCCGGCACGGAGCCTGAAGAAGCCGGCGCCGAAGCGGGTGGAGCTTGCTGCTCGGACCCGGCGTCAGGAACAACCGCCGTTTCAGGTTCCGAAATGGAAACCGCGCCCGCCGCGGCACCCAAGGCCGGAGCCAGTGCCGCCACCTGCGCGTCCTCGAGTTCCATGCAAGCCAGCACGGAACCCTCGGCCACCTTGTCGCCGACCTTGACCTTCAATTCCTTCACCACGCCGGCGTGGCTGGCGGGAATCTCCATGCTGGCCTTGTCCGACTCCACAGTGATGACGGATTGGTCCACCGCGATGTTGTCGCCGGGCGCGACCAGCAGCTCGATGACCTCGACCTCGCTGAAATCGCCTATGTCGGGAACCTTGATTTCGATGATGCTCATGATGCAACCAGCCCCTTACACCGCTGCCGGCAACGGCTTGGACAGATCCAGATCCAGCTCTTGCGCAAACTGCTTGACGGCTTCGGGATTCTTGCCTCGCATCAACTCGTTGAACGCCGTGTAGGCGATCCAGCGCGCATCGACCTCGAAGAAGTCGCGCAGATTGGCGCGCGTATCGCTGCGTCCAAAGCCGTCGGTGCCCAGCGTCACGCATGCGGCGGGCACAAAAGCCCGGATGCTGTCGGCCACCGCGCGCACATAATCGCTGGCGGCGATGACGGGCGCGGCGCTGCCGGCGAGTTGCTGCGTCACAAAGGGCTGCCTGGAATCCACGCCCAGGCGCTCGTCGCGCTGAGCCGCGATGCCGTCGCGCGACAACTCGGTATAGCTGGTCACGCTCCAGACCTCGGCATTGATGCCCTGCTTTTCCTTGAGCAATGCCGCCGCCGCAATGGCTTCCTTGAGAATCGGCCCCGAAGCCAACAAGCGCACGTCGGCGTTTTCCTGAGGCTGCAGGCAGTACATGCCGCGCTTGATGCCTTCTTCCGCGCCGTCGGGCATGCTGGGCTGCGCGTCGTTCTCGTTGCTGACCGTGACGTAGTAGAAGACGTCTTCGTTATTGCCCAGCATGCGCCGCATGCCGTCCTGCATGATGACGGCGACTTCATACGCGTAAGCCGGATCGTATGAAACGCAGTTGGGCACCGTGGAC
>JBEBXF010000154.1:0-7591 GCA_040391725.1 Eoetvoesiella caeni
GGGCGCTTTTTGCCTTGGGGCGGCCCGGCGGCAAAAGAATGCCTCGCCGTGGAAAATTAACGACACTAGGGGCTTGTCCGAATGGCCGATTATCAAACTTGGGTGCCGCTGCGCTAAAATAGCCGAGTTATCAAAGCCTGGCCGGGGTTTCCTGGCCTTAGGCGCCATCCATTTTCAATGACAGAACCTACTACAACTTCCGACACACCCGCTGCCACCTTTTCCGACTTTGGCTTGCATCCCGGTCTTTTGCAGGCCGTTGCCGCCACCGGCTATACCACCCCCACACCTATTCAGGCTCAAGCCATCCCGGTCGTCATCCAGGGGCGTGATGTCATGGGGGCCGCGCAAACCGGAACCGGCAAAACCGCCGCCTTCACGCTGCCCATCCTGCATCGCCTCATGCGGCATGCGAATACCAGCGCTTCTCCTGCGCGCCATCCGGTGCGCGTCCTGATCCTGACCCCCACGCGCGAGCTGGCCGACCAGGTATCCGATAGCGTGATCCAGTACAGCCAGTTCGTGCCGCTGCGTTCCGCCGTGGTGTTCGGCGGGGTCGACATCGGCCCGCAGCGCGATGCGCTGCGGCGCGGCTGCGAAGTGCTCATCGCCACGCCGGGCCGCCTGCTGGATCATATCGAACAAAAAAACGTCAGCCTGAGCCAAGTGGACGTGCTGGTGCTGGACGAAGCGGACCGGATGCTCGACATGGGTTTCCTGCCCGACCTCGAGCGCATCGTGCGCTTGCTGCCGGCCAACCGCCAGACCTTGCTGTTCTCCGCCACCTTCAGCAACGAGATCCGCAAGCTGGGGCGCAGCCTCCTCAAGCTCCCGGTCGAAATCGAAGTGGCGGCGCGCAACGCCACGGCCGATACGGTCACCCAGATCGCCTACCAGTTGTCCGGCGCCGACAAGCGCGCGGCGGTGGTGCATCTGGTCAAGTCGCGCGGGCTGAATCAAGTCATCGTTTTTTCCAACACCAAAATCGGCACCAGCCGCCTGGCCCGTCAATTGGTGCAGGACGGCGTCAAGGCCGAGTCGATTCATGGCGATAAAAGCCAGCAAGACCGCATGAAGGCGCTGGAAGCCTTCAAGGCGGGCGAGCTCGAAGTCCTGGTCGCCACCGACGTCGCGGCGCGGGGCCTGGATGTGGCAGGCGTGCCCTGCGTCATCAATTACGATCTTCCCTACAACGCCGAAGACTACGTGCACCGCATCGGCCGCACCGGCCGGGCCGGCGCCAGCGGCGAAGCCATTGCCTTGTTCACGCTGGAAGAAGAGCGCTTCCTGCTCGACATCGAAAAGCTCATCAAGGCCAAGATCCCGCGCGGCACGTTGTCGCTGCCGGCCCGCGCCAACGTGCATTCCCACGTGGGCCATGGTCACGGCCGCGAGCGCGGCGAGCGTAGCACGCGCGGCAGCGCGTATTCCCGCGACAACGGCTCCAGCCGCAAGCCCATCGACGATTTCTTCCTGAAGCCGTACGTGCCGTCGCCTTCGTCCTCGGCGCCGGCGGTTCAGCCGTCCAGCCGCAAGCCGGCCGGGCAGGCCAGCCGCAAATCGGTGGGTATTCTGCTGGGCGGCAGCCGCTGACTTACGGCAGCCAGCGGCTGCCGTTCATTCCTGAATCTCTTCCAGCAATGGCCGCAGCAGTGGCGGCCCGCCGGCTACCGCCGGCGAATCTTCGCCCAGGCGGGTCAGCAGCTTTTCCAGATGGCCGGGATAGGGCAGCATGGGCCCGTAGAACAGATTCGCGCCTGCGCTTTGGACGAGCAGCGTCGGAAAGTTCTCGACGTCGTCGTCGCCCAGGAGCTCGGGATTTTCCTCGATATCCGCCCAGATGAATGTGTGGCCGGGAAACTGGCCGGCCAGCGCATCGAAGCCCGGCCGGTATTCCCTGCAGGTGTCGCACCATTCGGCGCAATAGCAGACGACCAGCAGGCCCTCGTGCCGGGCAAGCCGCGCGCGCAGCGCCGGAAGATCAAGCAATGGATTGAATGTAGGCATCGAAGCAAAGTAGGCGAGGTTTGATTATCATAGTTGCATGTGTGTTTTCAGGCATGAGCTATGAGCGATTTCGACATTGCGGTGCGTCCGGCGGGGCCCGCTCCGGTCACCGGCCTGGCGGCCGTGGGGCTGGCGTTCAGGCGAGCCCTGGTTTCGCAGTGCCATCCCAAAATGCTGCTGCTTGTGTTCATGCCTTTTCTCATTGCGCTGGTGGGAGCCATTATATTGCTGTGGGCCTTCTGGTCGCCGCTCACGCACTGGCTCAATACGCAGGCCATGGACTGGGGCATCGTCAACAGCGTCGATCAATGGATGCTGGGCATCGGCCTGTTTTCCATCAAGCTGTATCTCATTCCCTTGTTGGCGGCGGGCATATTGCTGCCGTTGTCGGGCATTCTGGGGCTGCTCATCGCGGCCATATTCGTCATGCCCCTGGTCTTGCGGCATCTTGATGCCCGCGAATATCAGGGGGTGGCGCGCCGCGGCGAGCACGCCACGGTGGTGGGGGGCTGGAACGCGCTGTGGGTAACGTGCGTTTTCGTGGCCGGCTGGCTTGTTACCATGCCTCTGTGGCTGATTCCGCCTCTGCCTGTCGTTCTGCCGGTTTTCTGGTGGGCCTTCGCGTTCTCGCGCATGCTGCGGGTGGATGCGCTGGTCGAACACGCTACCGGCCAGGAACGCCGATACCTTTGGCGCCGCCATAACCGCAAGTACTGGGTCATGGGCTTCATTCTCTCGCTTATCAATCTGTTCCCGCCGGCGTGGCTGATCCTGCCGGTATTTTCGGCGCTGGTCTTTGCGCATTTCAGCCTTGAGGCGCTGCGTCAGCTGCGCCAGGACACCCCATAGAAAAAACAGGATTCCATGACTTTACTTGCCCCTCCCCGCGTACGCTTGCTCATCATCGGCGACGAAATTCTTTCCGGAAGGCGCCAGGACAAGCATTTTGCCAAGATGGTCGAACTGCTTTCCCAGCGCGGCATGCAACTGGGCGGAGCCGAGTTCGTTTCCGACGACCAGGACGACATCGCGGCGGTTCTGTCGCGCAGCTTCGCCAGCAACGATATTGTGTTCAGTTGCGGCGGCATCGGCGCCACGCCCGACGACCGCACCCGGCAAGCGGCGGCGCAGGCGCTGGGGGTGGGGCTGGAGCTTCACCCCGAGGCCGAGCGTCTCATCGCCGAGCGCTGTGCGGATAACGCCCGCCGGGGGCAGGGCAGCGCCGACATGTCCCTGCCCGAAAACCAGCAGCGGCTGAACATGGGGGTCTTTCCCGCGGGGGCCGAAATCGTGCCCAACCCCTATAACAAGATCCCGGGCTTTTACATCCGCAATCATACGTTCATGCCCGGATTCCCCGTCATGGCCTGGCCCATGATGGAGTGGACGCTGGATACCCGCTACAAGCAGTGGCACCATCGCACCAAGCGGGTCGAGCATTCGTTTCTGGTGTTCAGCCTGCCCGAGTCGCGCATCACCCCGGCCATGGAAGAGCTCGAGCGCAAGTGGCCCGGCGTCAAGGCATTCAGCCTGCCCAGCATGGGCGACGTGCCCATTCCCCATATCGATCTGGGCGTCAAGGGCGAGCCCGAGGCGGCGGCCCAGGCCTTGGCGTATTTGCGTAGCGAGGTCGAAAGAATGGGGGGAATGCTTACGCCGCCGCAAAAATAACACTTGCCGGCAGTGGTGTTTTTTCATATTATGGGATTGTTGCATTGCGCCATTTTTTGCCATGTCCCGAACCACCGCATTCCAGCCGGCGATGCCGGCCACGACACCGTTCAATGGCTCCGCCATTACCATCCAAGTGCTCGAGCGCGCCATGCTGCTGCTCGACGTCCTGGCCCGGCAAAGCGAGCCCGTCGCCCTGAAGAACCTGGCGGCAGCCACCGGCCTGCATACTTCCACCACCCATCGCATTCTCAATGATCTTGTCGTCGGGCGCTACGTCGAGCGCGTCGACAGCGGGTTGTACCAATTGGGCATGCGCCTGCTGGAGCTGGGATCGCTGGTGAAAGGGCGCTTGAATGTCCGCGAAGCCGCGCAGGACTATATGCGCGAACTGCATAAAATCACGGGCCAGACCATCAACCTGGCCATCCAGCAGGGCGACGAAATCGTGTACGTGGAACGCTCGTGGAGCGAGCGGTCGGGCATGCAGGTGGTGCGCGCCATCGGCGGCCGCGCACCCTTGCATCTGACTTCCACCGGCAAGCTCTTCTTGTCGGTCAGCGATCCGCGCCAGGTCAAGGCCTACATCATGCGCACCGGCCTGGCCGGCACCACGCGCAACAGCATTACCCAGGCCGACCAGCTCGAGCGCGACCTGGCCCTTGTACGCCGCCACGGCTATTCGCGCGACAACGAAGAACTGGAGCTGGGCGTGCGCTGCATTGCGGCGGGCGTGTACGACGACACCGGCAAATTGCAGGCCGGCCTGTCCATTTCGGCGCCGGCCGAACGCATGCGCGACGAATGGATTTCCCTGCTGCAGGATACCGCCGCCAAGATTTCCGAAACCCTGGGCTACGAAGGCAAGGCCTGATCGCCTGCGCCGTTTTTCCACCGTTTTTCGATTTGAACCAGCCCTTGAAGCGTTTTCGGGAGGCTGTCGGCGTCCTTCAACCGCCATGCGTGCCACGCCTGGCCAATGCATGGAAACCCGCGGCATTTGCGCTTGCCGCAATCCGCTGCCCGGTTGTTTTCAAGAACCTAATGTTTTGTTTTAGCTGAATTTTCTCTTTGAAACATATTTTTGTTGCATCGCAACAAAAATATGTTGACATCGGTTTTGGTTCAGGTACAATTTCAATTGTTGCGATGCAGCAATGAAGGTTTCCATGCAATGGCTGTGATTTGCTTGACCTTCTGTCGATATTTTTTGAACCCGATTCGGTTCGACTTTTCAGCCGGCCACAAGCCAGCCCAACATGAAGGAAATGAAATGAGCGCTATCCCCCAACAAGTACTTGCCAGCCAAAAAGCATCGCTGGACAAACTCCTCGCCGTTCAAGGCACTTTTTTCGGCGGCTTTGAAAAGCTGGTCGACCTGAACCTGAAGGTACTCAAGGCCACTTTCGACGAAGTTGCCCAGAAGTCCCAGGAAGCCATCGAAGTCAAGGATCCTCAGGAAGCCCTGGCTTTCGCGTCGGCCCTGACCCAGCCCAACGCCGAAAAGGCCGTGGCTTACAGCAAGCATGTCTACGACATCGTTTCGGGCGTGCAAGCCGATCTGTCCAAACTGGCTGAAGAGCAAATCGTCAATGGTCAACAGCAAGTTTCGGAAGCCATCGAACAGTTCGCCAAGAGCGCGCCCACCGGCTCGGAAAGCGCCGTGGCCCTGCTGAAGTCTTCGCTGGCTACCGCCACCAGCGCCTACGAATCGGTTGCCAAGGCTTCCAAGCAAGCCAAGGAAGCCGCCGAGTCGAACATCGCTGCCGCCACGAACGCTACGTTCAAGGCTGCTTCCGATGTCGCTGAAGCCTCGAGCAAGGCCGCCACGCGCACGACCCGCCGCGCTTCGTAAGCAAGGCTTGCCTGCGGCACAGAGTCCGCCTCACGAGCGTCACGAGGCGGGCAATCAGGCCGGCACGGGTTGCCACCCGTCAAGATGAAAAATTCCCCGAAGGAGTACTCCTTCGGGGAATTTTTTTATGCGCGTTGAGCTGGCGTTTGCCCGGCCCTGACGCGAACAGGCGTTCGAGTCGGCGGGTGTCGGACTGAAAAAGCCTCAGCGGTTTTGGGCGATGGCCTGGACGCATTCGCCGATGAGCGCGGGGCCGCGGTAGATGAGCCCGGTGTAAAGCTGCACGGCGTTGGCGCCGGCGGCGATTTTTTCCTGGGCCTGGCGACCGTTCGAAATGCCGCCGACGCCGATGATGGCGTAGTCGGGCCCCAGTTGATGGCGCAGCCGTTCGATGACGGCCAGCGACAGTTCGTGCACCGGCGGCCCCGAAAGCCCGCCCGCCTCCGACGCATGGGGCAGGCCCTGGACACGTTCGCGCGACAAGGTGGTGTTGGTGGCGATGACGCCGTCGATTTCGAAATGATGCAGGGCGCTGGCGATGATGTCGATCTGGTCGTGGGTGAGATCGGGGGCGATCTTCACCGCCATGGGCACATGCCGGCCATGCTGGCCGGCCAGGGCCTGGCGCCGTTCCTGCAGCGGCCCCAGCAGGCTGGCAAGCTCTTGATTGCGCTGCAGGGTGCGAAGGTTTTGCGTATTGGGCGATGAAATATTGATGGTGATGTAGTCGGCGTGCGGGTATACGCCGTCCAGGCAGGCCAGGTAGTCGTCCACCGCGCGCTCGATGGGCGTGGCGGCGTTCTTGCCGATGTTCAGCCCCAGCGTGCCGCCATGCTTGCGCCATTCGCTGGCCTGCACATTCTGCACGAAAGCATCCAGCCCGGTATTGTTGAACCCCATGCGGTTGATCAGCGCGTCGGCGCGAGGCAGACGGAACAGGCGCGGCTTGGGATTGCCGTCCTGGGGCTTGGGCGTTACGGTTCCCGCTTCGATGAAGCCGAAGCCCAGTTGGCCCAAGGCGTCGACGTGGGCGCCGTTCTTGTCCAGCCCGGCCGCAAGCCCCACCGGGTTGCGCAGCGTCAGCCCCATCAGGGTAGTGGGCAACGCCGGGCTGGCGGACAACAGCTTGCGGGTAAGGCGGCAGTCGTAGGCCTTCTGCAATGAGGACAGCGTGATTTCGTGAGCGGTTTCGGCGTCCAGGGAAAATAGCGCCGAACGCGCCAGCGAATAGGAATGGAATAACAGGGACATTATTTTAAGAAGAGATCCACTGGCCGTTCAGCAGGATTTGATGCGGCTCGAATTGCGATTTATACGCCATTTTACGGCTTTCCTGGATCCAGTACCCTAAATACAGCCAGGGCAGGCTCATGGCCTTGCATCGGTCTATCTGCCACAGGATTCCGTAAGTGCCCAGGCTGCCCGCGATGTCCGGGTCGAAGAAGGTATATACCGCCGACAGGCCCGAATCGAGGATGTCGATCAGCGACACCATCTGCAGCCGGCCTTCGGGAGTGCGGAATTCGATGAGCGTGGAATTGACGCGGCTGGAAAGCAGGAATTGCGTGTACTGGTTCTGGCAGTCGTCGTCCATGCCGGCGCCCGGATGGCGCGCCGTGACGTAGCGGCTATATAGGTTGAAGTGCTCGGGGTTGAAGATGAGCGGCCGGTTTTGCGCTGTAAGGCTTTTATGCCGGTTCCACGCCTTGCGCTGGCTGCGCGTGGGGACGAAGGCGTCGACGTCGACCCGGATGGGCTTGCAGGCCTGGCAGGTGTCGCAATGGGGGCGGTAGGTGAACAGCCCGCTGCGCCGGAAGCCCTGTTCGACAAGCTGGGAATAGGTGTGCGTATCGATAAGATGCGAAGGCGCGGCGACTTGCGAGCGGGCTTCGTGGTTTTCCAGGTAGCTGCAGGGGTAAGACGCCGTGGAATAAAACTGCAGGGTCTTGAATTTGAGGTCGGTTGGGTGGCTCATGGTCTTGCCCGCTTGTGCATCGCGATTCAATTATGACGGTTTTGTATTCGCCGGCGCAAGTTCGCCCGATTGCAACAGTTGGC
>JBEBXF010000155.1:0-7522 GCA_040391725.1 Eoetvoesiella caeni
CCTCGGCCAGCTTGTAGCCCTGCCCTTTTTTGGTTACCACATGCAAAAACTGCAGGCCGCCCAGTTCCTTCAGGTTTTCCAGCGTGGGAACCAGGGCGTCGAGGTCGTGGCCGTCGATGGGGCCGACATAATTGAAGCCCAGCTCCTCGAACAAGGTGGCCGGCGACATCATGCCCTTGGCATGGCCCTCGAAGCGGCGCGCCAGTTCGAGCACCGGCGGCACGTGCTGCAGCACGGCGCGGCCCACGTTTTTGGCTGTGGCGTAAAAGCGTCCGGACATCAGGCGGGCCAGATAGTGATTGAGCGCCCCGACCGGCGGGGAAATCGACATGTCGTTGTCGTTGAGCACCACCAGGACATTGACGCCGGGGGTGACGCCGGCGTTGTTCAGGGCCTCGAACGCCATGCCCGCCGTCATGGCGCCGTCGCCGATGACCGCGATGTGCTGGCGATCGCGCCCTAGATTGCGCGAGGCCACCGCCATGCCCAGCACCGCCGAAATCGACGTCGATGAATGCGCCGTGCCGAAGGCGTCGAACTCGGACTCGCTGCGCTTTGGAAAACCCGAAATACCGCCCTGCTGGCGCAGATGGGCCATGGCCTCGCGGCGGCCCGTCAATATTTTGTGCGGATAGGACTGATGCCCCACGTCCCAGACGATGCGGTCGTCGGGCGTGTTGAAAACATGATGCAGGGCCAGTGTAAGCTCGACCGTACCCAGATTGGAGGACAGATGCCCTCCGGTCTTCGACACCGATTGCAGGACGAACTCGCGCAATTGCCCCGCAAGCTCTTTGAGCTGACGCCGATCCAGGGATCGGACATCGGCTGGCGAATGGATTTGGTCTAGTGAGACGATAGTCATACGAATCAACGGTCTCTTTTTACTATGAAATCGGCCACTTCGAGCAGGCGCGTGCCCGCTGAACCCAGCGACAGCAGCGCCGCATGGGCTTCGTCACGCAAGGCATGCAGCAACTCGCGCGAACCCTCCAGCCCCAGCAGGGAAACATACGTGGGCTTGCTGTCGGCCGCATCTTTGCCGGCCGTCTTGCCCAGGGTGGAGGTATCGGCCGTTACGTCCAGAATATCGTCGGCCACCTGGAAGGCCAGCCCCACGGCCTGAGCATAGCTTTCCAGCCCGGCGCGCGTCGTCGAGCTGGCGCCGGCCACGATGCCGCCCAGCAGGATGCTGGCCTGCAGCAGCGCCCCGGTTTTCAGGCTGTGCATGGTTTGCAGTTGCTCGCGGGTAAGAAGCATGCCGACGCTGGCGCAATCGATGGCCTGCCCCCCGGCCATGCCCAGGCTGCCCGCCGCGCGGGCCAGCACTTCGGTGGCCTGCACGATGAGCGCAGGCGCGATCGGCATCTGGGACAGCAGTTCGAAGGCCAGCGGCTGCAGGGCGTCGCCCGCCAGCATGGCGGTTGCTTCGTCGAACCGCACATGAACCGTGGGGCGGCCGCGCCGCAAGGCATCGTCGTCCATGCAAGGCAGATCGTCATGCACCAGCGAATAGGCATGGATGAGCTCGACGGCCGCCGCCGCATGATCCAGCGCGATGTTCTGGGCCGGGGACAGCGCGCCGCCGGACGCGGCCGAGGCCTCGCCGGCCGCGTAGACCAGGGCGGCCCGCACTCGTTTGCCGCCGCCCAGCACCGCGTAGCGCATGGCTTCGTGCAGACGCGCGGGCTGCATCGACGCCTCGGGCAGGAAGCCGTCGAGCACAGCCTCGATATGTTGCGCGCGCTCGCCCAGCCAGGAGGAAAAATCCTTTTGTTGCCCGCTCATGCTGTTCAGTCCTCGTCGCCGTCGGGCGTCTGGGCAAACGGTTTGAGAAGGTTGCCTTGCAAGACCTTGACCTGCTGCTCCGCCGAATCGAGCAGGTTCTGGCAGATTCTGGCCAGGTCGACGCCTTTTTCGTAGGCAGCCAACGATTGCTCCAGCGGCAGCGAACCGCCTTCCATCTGGGCGACCAGCGCCTCGAGCTGCGCAAGCGCCGTTTCGAAATCCTGAGGCAGTGGCTCTTTTTTTGCCTTGGCGCCGCTTGCGGGCGGGCTTTCTTTTGAACGGACGGCGTCTTGTTTATCGACCATCGGTAGGGTGTTCCCAAAAAACGGCCGGCTGGCGCCGCCCTGGTTTCATTGCATACCCAGATTGTACGAGAAGCGCGCCCGGACATCCTACTGGAAACGTCCCGCACCGCGAACCCGGCCCGCTCCCGTGCCGGCCGTGGGCGGGATAGGTCTTGTTTTATAAAGAAAAAACAAGGTACAATCATTGTCTTTGTTTTCACCGGCCAGGGCCGTTTTTCTTCGCACCGGGGCTTTTTTGCACTTTGCAGGGCTTTCCGGTTTCATCCAGGCGGGGGGGAAATCCATGACCGACATTGGTCGGGAAGCGCACTTTGCGCTGGCGCACGCGCAATTATCCGTTGACAGCTATTTCGACGACGCAATCTTTGCTCGCGAACAGGCGCTCATCTTCAAGAATTCAGCCCGCTACATCGGGCACGAAAAGCTCGTCCCCGAGATCGGCGACTGGCGCGCGCTCGCGCACGAAAACGCCGGGCGGGTGCTGGTTCGCAACTCCCAGGGGGTCGAGCTGCTGTCCAATGTATGCCGCCACAGGCAGGCGGTCATGCTGGGGTTCGACAAACCCGCCTGCGGCAACCTGCGCGAAACCGGCGGCAATATCGTATGCCCGGTGCACCGCTGGACCTACAGCAAGCAAGGCCAGTTGCTGGGCGCGCCCCAGTTTCCCGAAACGCCCGGCATGAACCTGCAAAAATTCACGCTCAAGAACTGCCATGGGCTGCTGTTCGAAGGCCCGCGCGACCCCGCCGGCGACCTGGCGCCCCTGGTCCAGCGGCCCGAGTTCGACTTTTCCGACTATGTGCTCGACCACGTCGAAGTCCACCAGTGCCATTACAACTGGAAGACCTTCATCGAGGTCTACCTCGAAGACTACCATGTCGGGCCGTTCCATCCGGGGCTGGGCCGCTTCGTTACCTGCGACGACCTCAGCTGGGAATTCTCGGACACCTACAGCCTGCAACGCGTGGGCATCCACAACGCGCTAAGCCAGCCAGGCAGCGCGGTGTACCGGCAATGGCACGAACGCCTGCTGGAATACCGCTCGGGCCAGGCTCCCGATTTCGGCGCCATCTGGGTCACGTACTTTCCCACGCACATGATCGAGCTCTATCCTCATGTCCTGGTGCTGTCCACCCTGCATCCCGTCAGCCCCCAGGAAACCGTGAACGTCGTCGAGTTCTACTACCCCGAGGAAATCGCCGCGTTCGAACGCGAATTCGTCGAGGCGCAACGCGCGGCCTATATGGAAACCGCGGTCGAGGACGACGAAATCGCCGAACGCATGGATGCCGGGCGCAAGGCCCTGATGCAGCGCGGCGTCAACGAAACCGGCCCTTACCAATCGCCCATGGAAGACGGCATGCTGCACTTCCATTCGTGGTATGGGCGCATGATGGACAGCGCGGCCTAGGCACGGCTCTTGGGCACGGCCCGGCGCGCTGTTTCCAGCCGCCGCTCTAGCCGGCGCCGCGCGCCACGGGGCGGCCGGGGTCGCTGCACCATTCGCTCCACGAACCGGGATACAGCTTCGACCCCTTCAGCCCGGCCAATTCCATGGCAAACAGGTTGTGGCAGGCGGTAATGCCCGATCCGCATTGATGCACCACGTCGGCCGCGGGCACGCCGCCCAGCAGCGCCTCGAACTCGGCGCGCAGCACGGCGGGCGGCTTGAAGCGCCCGTCGGATTCCACGTTCAGCGAGTTGGGACGATTGAGCGCCCCCGGAATATGCCCCGCAACCGGATCCATGGGTTCGACCTCGCCCCGGTAGCGGTTTGCCGCGCGCGCGTCGACCACCGTGAATGCCGGCTCGTCCAGGTTGGCCAGCACCGCGGACGCATCCACGGCGGGCATCGCCGGCGCGGAGCCATAGCCGCGGCCCTGCAGGGCCTGGGCCTCGGTGACCGAGCCGGTATTGACCCGCGTTTCGACGGCGCCCCCGGCGGCAAGCCAGGCCTGCCAGCCGCCGTCCAGCACCGCCACGTTTTCGTGGCCCAGCCAGCGCAGCATCCACCACAAATGCGCGGCGAACATGCTGTTGCCCGCGTCGTAGACAACCACCTGGGTGCCCGACGTCAGGCCCTGGGCGCGCATCAGCGCGGCAAAATCGGACAGCGCGGGCAAGGGATGGCGGCCGTTGCTTCCGGTTTTCGGCGCAGCGAGCTGAAGCTCGTGATCCAGATAAATGGCCCCCGGCACATGCCCCGCTTCGTAGGCGCGCCGCCCCGCCTCATGATCGGCCAGGTCGTGGCGCACATCGAAGACCAGCCATCCCCGCGCCGCAAGGCCCTCGCGCAATTGCGCCGCACTGATCAGTAAATTGAACATGTCCGTTCCTCCATGATTTTCAGCCTGCCGATTCGTTCCGCCCGGCGCCTCGCTGCGCACGGAACACGGCGCGCCCGGCCGGCTTCAGCTTTTGCAGCCCGCGGCGGTGGCGCGCGCGGCCGATTTACGGGAAGCCTTGGCCACGACGACCGTGCGCCAGACCGACACCAGGCCCGAGCCGATGATGCAGATCATCCCCGCCCAGGCGATGGCATCGGGATGGTCGCCCCAGAACGCCATGCCCAACAGGGTAGCAAAAATAATCGTCGAATACTGCAGGGCCGCCGTCAGCAGCGCCGAGCCCAGGCCGAAGGCCCGGGTCATGGCCAGTTGCCCGACCAGGCCGGACGTGCCCAGCCCCACCAGGGCCAGCCAGGCATGGCCGTTCAGCTCGCGCCAGCCTCCCAAGCCCAGGCCCGCCAGGCTGCTGAGGCAGACGAAACTGGAAAAAATAAGCACCGTGCGCCACTCGGCTTCGCCGGCGCGGCCCAGTTGCCGAACCTGCATCATCGCCACCGCGCCCATGGCTCCGCCCGCCAGGCCAAGCAGGGCCGCCAGGAAATGCTCGTGCTCGATGCTGGGCCTGAGCACGCCCACGACGCCGAGAAAACCGAGGATCACCGCGAGGATGCGCACCGGGTCGCGCTGCGAGCCGCCCCAAAGCAGCATGCCGACTCCGATGAAGAGCGGCGAGGTGTAGTTCAGGCTGACCGCGGTGGAAAGAGGCAGGTGGGACAGTGCGTAAAACCCCAGCCACATGGCCGCGATCCCCGACAAATTGCGCCAGATGTGGAGCTTCCAGCTAGTCGGCGCAATGCGCCGGTGCGTGCAGATTGCCCAGCCGTACAGCAGCAGTATCGAAGGCATGCCCCGGAACAACACGATTTGCGGCAGCGACGCGTCGTAATCGGACGCCAGCTTGATGCAGGCGCCCATGATGGCGAACATGGCACTTGCCAACAACATCCATAATGACTGCATGGTGCACCAGGCGCGGGTTCAGGATCCGGAAAAGACAACACTATACCCGCCTCACGGCATATTTGCCGCCAACGCCCTTTAAGCCCGGAACTATGCCCTCATATCGGACTCTATAACTCCTACAAAACACTTCAATTCGTCGGGGAAACTGAAATCATGAAACGAATCTTCCTGTTCCTGCTTACCAACCTGGCCGTCATGCTGGTGCTCAGCATCACCATGAGCGTGCTGGGCGTTGGCCGCTTCCTGAACGCCAACGGGCTGGATCTTGGGCAACTGCTGGTCTTTTCGGCGCTGGTGGGCTTTACCGGCTCGATCATTTCATTGCTGATGAGCAAATGGATGGCCAAGCAAAGCACCGGCGCCCAGGTCATCGACCCGCAATCGCCTCGCAATGCGCGCGAGGCCTGGCTGGTCGACACCGTGCACCAGTTGGCCGACCGCGCCGGCATCGGTCGCCCGGAGGTCGCCATCTACCAGGGCGAGCCCAATGCATTCGCCACGGGCGCCTTTCGCAACGACGCCCTGGTCGCCGTCTCGACCGGCCTGCTGGAAAGCATGAATGAGGAGGAAGTCGCCGCCGTGCTGGGGCACGAAGTGGCCCACATCGCCAACGGCGACATGATCACGCTGACCTTGATACAGGGCGTGGTCAATACCTTCGTGGTTTTCCTGGCCCGGGTGGTCGGCTATTTCGTCGATCGCGTGGTACTCAAGAACGATCGCGACAGCATAGGCATCGGCTATTACGTAACCGTGGTCGCCTGCGAAATCATATTCGGCATTCTGGCCTCGGTGATCGTGGCCTGGTTCTCGCGCCGCCGCGAATACCGCGCCGACGCGGGCTCCGCGCGCCTGATGGGCTCGGGCCAGCCCATGATACGGGCCCTGGCGCGGCTGGGCGGATTGCAGCCGGGCGAACTGCCCAAGTCGTTCGAGGCGGCGGGGATTTCCGGCGGCCAGGGGATAAGCGCGCTATTCGCCACCCATCCCCCCATTGCCGACCGCATCCAGGCCCTGCAGGCGGCCAACGCCGCCTGACCGGAATCAGGCCAGGTATTTGCGGAACCACTCCAGCGCCCTGGCCCAGGCGTCCTTGGCGTCCTGGGCGCGGTAGCTGGGCCGGTAGTCGGCAAAAAAGGCATGGCTCGACTCGGGATACACCACCATCTGCGACGCCCTGGCGGCTTCGTTGCCTTGCGCAAGAATGCCCTCGACCCGGCGCACGTCGTCCACCGGAATGCTGGCATCCTGAGCGCCGTACAAGCCCAGCACCGGCGCATGAACTTCGGCCGCCACATCCACGGGATTGCGCGTCTGCAAGGGCCCATGGCCGGTGGCCAGCTTGCCGTACCAGGCCACGGCCGCCTTGCAGGCCGGATTGTGGGCGGCATACATCCAGGTCAGGCGCCCGCCCCAGCAAAATCCGGTTACCCCCAGCTGCGCCACGTTGGCGCCCCGGGTGGCCGCCCATCTGACGCAGGCGTCCAGGTCGGCCATGACCTGCTGGTCGGGCACCTTGGACACAATGTCGCCGATCAGCTTGGGAA
Source organism: Eoetvoesiella caeni (assembly GCA_040391725.1). Lineage (GTDB taxonomy): Bacteria > Pseudomonadota > Gammaproteobacteria > Burkholderiales > Burkholderiaceae_B > Eoetvoesia > Eoetvoesia caeni_A. The sequence goes on from JBEBXF010000155.1 coordinate 6,952, forward strand.
TATCGGTGTACGGCGCGGGATCCCCCTGGCGCTGGTAGAGTTCGGCCGCGACCGCCAGGTAGCCCTGCTTGGCAAAGCGCCGGCATATGTCGCGGACGTGCTCGTTCACGCCGAAGATTTCCTGGATGACCAGGATGACGGGCACATTGGACTGGCCGGCAGGCGCGGCGTAATAGGCCTTGATCGTGCCGTCGAAGGTCGCCAGGTCGAAGTCGCCCTGCTCCAGGCCCTCGGCCGGCGTGTGGATGGTCGTGGGGGCCTCTCCGGGTTTAGGTGTAACGGTCATTTCATCTCCTGAAGGACGGGCTTTTCGCACCCGTCGCGTTGCAAATAGTCGTGTTGCCGCAATGCCGCTGGATCGTGAGGCCGGGCGTGCGGCGACGCCGGCAACGGCATCAATGCGCCTGTTCCCAATTATCGCCAATGCCGACCTCGGCCAGCAAGGGTACGGCCAGCTGCGCGACCCCGCACATCAGCTCGGGCAGACGCCGGGCGACTTCGTCGACCTCGGCGGCGGGCGCGTCCAGCACCAGCTCGTCATGCACCTGCATGACCAGCAAGGTCTTGAACC
>JBEBXF010000156.1:0-7488 GCA_040391725.1 Eoetvoesiella caeni
GACTCCATTTCCATTTCGGCCGACGGGCAGGCCGCCGCGACGGTCAAAGATGCGAGCACTCCCTACAACGCTTTGAATGCCGAGACGCTATGCGGGCGGGGCGACGTCAATACCTTCGTCTTCCTGGCAAGCTAGGGCGCGCGATGTTCAGGCAGCAGGGTTTCGCCATGCTGGAGCTGACTGTGGCCGTGCTTGTCGCCACGTTGCTTGCGGTATGGGGCGCCAGCCAGATCGCCAATCGCATCAACGACGCCGCAGCCCAGGCTGTCGCCGTCTGGATGTCGTCGATACGGATGGCGGCGTTTGCGTATCTGGATCGCCACAAGGCCTTGCTGCGGCAGGCGTCGGGCACTGCCGAGCTTTCGCATCTCGGCTACGCCGATTGGACTCGGCCCCGGCTTGCCGAGCTGAAGGCGGCGGGCCTGTTGTCGGCGGGCTTTCCCGAGCTCGGCGTGCGCGGCCTCGGGGCGACGATCCGGGTCGTGCGCAGCGGGACTTGCCCCGGCGATGAATGCCGCATCGAAGCGCTTGTCCACAGCAGTTCGGCGCTGCCCGCCGCCATGGCCACGTCGTCCGGCGACCAACTGGTGGCGCAGTGGCTGCTGGCGGCTCAGGGGCAGGGCGGGGCCGTCATGCGCGGCCGGTCTCACCAGATAGGCGGTGCGGCTTTCCAGTTTCCCAACCCGCCTGTAGCGGGCCTGGATCCCTTGCCGGATGGAACCGTTGCCATGGCGGTCACCGCCGAGCAATTGGCGGCCACCGATTACCTGCGTGTGCGGGACGGTCGCGACCCCGACCTGCAGGGCACGGCCACGGTAAAAGGCGATATCCATGCGCAAGCTTCGGTCAATGTGCAGGGCTATTTATCCATCGGCGCCGAAGCCGCGGAGCGGACGGCTTGCCCGGCGAATGGGTTGATGGCGCGCGCCGCATTCGGCGCCTTGCTGGTCTGCTGGGGCAATGTCTGGATGCCGGCCGGCGGGCGGGGCGGCGGCGGGTATTCCACCAATACCAAAACCGGCTGCGCCGCTGGAACCTACAACCTGATTACCGGCGCCTGTACATGTCCGCTGGGTTATGGGGCGGTTCGCATTTCGGAGAGCGGTTCGGTCACGGCTCCGGAAGGGCTTACCCGCGGTTATCTGTGCATCGGCTAGGCCGTATGCGCTGGTCTATGAATAAGGCTGCAGGGCGGGCGCCGCGCCGGATACTCATGGGAAGCTTATTGGGCTAGGGGGACAGCTTCTCGCGCAGCAGCTCGACCGCGCTGTCGACGGTCGTCAACACATCGAGCGGAACGCTTTGGGCGACCTTGGGCGCGGCGCGCGCCAGGCTGAACTGCGCCAGGGCAATCAGGTCGCAGCCCCGCGCCTGCAAACGGCCGGCGGCTTGCGCGGCCAGCTCGTCGTGACGCGCGGCGTCGCCGGCGTTCAGGGCGTCCAGCGCGCCCGCGGCCAGTTCGGTCTCGACCTCGACGGTGTTGGGGAATTCGGCCGGCATGGAGGCCAGGGTGGGGGCGAAAGTGGCCACCAGGCCGATGCGCCGGCCGCGTTTGCCGGCTTGCGCAATCATGGCTTCGTTGGGCTTGAGCACGGGCATGTCCGGGTATTTGCGGGCCACGGCTTCGATGCAGGGGCCGAACGCCGAACAGGTAAAGAGGATGGCGTCGGCTCCGCAGTCCACCGCATAATCGGCCAGGGTCATGAAGCGCTGGTGCATGCGCGCATCCAGCCCTGTTTTCGCCACGTCGGCCGACAGGCTGTCGTCGAGCAGGTTCATCAGCGTGGGTTCCGGCCACAAGCGCGCAAAGGCCTCGTTGATGGGGGGAACAGACTGAGCCAGGGCATGGATGAGTGCGATGCGGGTCATGGGAATCCAGGGGGTGTTGTTCTGGGAGTATAGGCTTCAGGAAGCCCGGGCCGGCGGCAGCACGGGGGTGGGAATGGCGTCGCGGATTTTTTCCAGGATGCTGGCTATGGTGTCGGCCTCGCGTGTATCGCTGGTCTTGCGGTACAGCACGGTAATGACGAATCGCAGTTCCTGGGAGATATCGACGACCGGCACGGCGATGGCTCCGTAGCCCTGCAGTGTGATGTGGGGATCGGTGGTCAGCACGACGTCGGGCGACATATCGTAGCCGCGTTCGCGGATGGCGTGAACGCGCTGCTCCAGGGCGTCCAGGGTCACGGCATCTTCCCCCGTTGCCGGCTTGTTTGCCAGTTCGCTCTGGACGTAAGGCATGACGACCCCGGCCGGCAGATAAGCCATGAATACCCGCCCCGTCGCCGTATTGGTCAAGGCGGCGGTCCCGCCGATGCGAAAGTGGATGGGCAGGTCGCCGGCGCTGTCGTTGCGGGCGATGATTCTTATGGACGTGCCGGCCCATATGTTCAGCATGGTGGGGGCCTGGGTTTCCTCGGTCAGCGAAGTGAGCAGCCTTCGCGTCGTGTCCATCAGGTCGATCTGCTTGAAGGCGGCTAGTCCCAGGTTCAGCGCGGCCGGCCCCAGCGTATAGGCGCTGCTTGCGTTTTGCAAGACCAGCCCGGTGCGCAGCAGGCTGACCAGATACATCCTGGCCTTGCTTGCCGACATGCCGGTGCGCGCCGCGATGTCCTTCAACAGCATCGGGCCGGTGCTGTGCTGGAGCGCGTGAAGCACGCCGAACGCGATATCGATGGATTGGATGCCTTTTGCCATAGAACTGCTTGTCTGCTCCCCGCAGGAACGTCATTGGCCGCGGAAAACGCCGCGACCGGGGCCGTATGCCCAGCGAAAGTATAGCGGCACAGGAACCCGCCGATATTTTCGGACACAGCCCCAATGGCCGATTCCGGGAATTCCCGGATATTTTTTTGATTCGAAGTAATGATACTATAGCTGCATTAATGCAGCAATGCTGCATTTACCCGCCGCAACCGCCGCAGATTTACCGGTCCCGGCTACGGCGAGCTGTCCAATATTTGTTTAAGGAGCAGAAAATGGGAGCAAACGAACAGGCCGGCATGGCGGCATCGGCATCCGCCGCACTGGCAAAGGCCAATGCGCGCCTGGCCGACGGGAAAACGCCGCTGGTGAAAAATTGCTGGTATATCGCCGGCTGGGGCAGCGACTTCACGCGCGAGCCGCGCGCACGAACCTTGCTCGGCCAAAGCCTGGTGTTTTATCGCACTCAGGGCGGGCGGCCGGTGGCTTTGCTCAATCGGTGCCCGCACCGTTCGTTTCCGCTGTCGCAAGGCAAGCTCGAGGGCGACGTGCTGCGTTGCGGCTACCATGGCCTGGCTTTCCGTGCGGACGGCTCCTGCGCGGAGATTCCCTCGCAAACGTCGGTGCCTCCCAGCACCTGTACGCGTTCCTATCCGGTGGCCGAACGCGGCCCCTTCGTGTGGATATGGATGGGCGATGCCGCCAAGGCCGATGAAAGCGCCATTCCCGACACCAGCTGGCTGGTGGACCCCAAGTGGAACTACGTCACAAGCTACCTGAGCCTGCAGGCCAACTATGTCTACCTGCAAGAGAATCTGCTCGACTTGTCGCATTTCACCTACCTGCATCCTTCCACGCTGGGAACCCCCGAATACGCCCGCAGCCCGTTCGAAGTCTCCACCACCGAGAACACCGTGCACATCAGCCGCTTCGTCGCCGAATGCGACGTGCCCCCCATTTATGCGCGCACCGGCATTGCGGGGAAAATGTCGCGCCGCACCGAATCCGAATTCGTTTCGCCGGCCATGCACCATGCTTCGGCCGTGCTTTCCGATCTGCAGCCCGAACCCGGCAAGCGCCGTGATTTCACGGTCTACATCACGCACTTCGCCACCCCCGAAACCCAGGACTCCACGCATTACTGGTTTTCGTTCGCCCGCGACTTCGCATTGGGCGAGACCGAGGTGGACGAATACATGAAGCAAAGCGCCATCACGGCGTTCAACGAAGACAAGGGCGCGCTCGAGGCCATCGCCCGCATCTACCAGACCGAGCCCGAGGCGACCGGCGCCGAGATCCACATAAAAAGCGATCAGGCCGGCGTGGCCATGCGCCGCATCCTGCTGCGCATGGCGAACGAGCAGGTATAGACTTGCGATGGAACGCGGCCAGCACGGAGTAATCATGCACACCCAAACATCGTCATCCGAAGCAGCAACCCAGGGCATGCCCACGCCCGAATTCAATCTCGACTGGCCTGGAACCCTGTTGTTCTCGTCGCACCTGGCCCTCAAGGGGCACAAGCTGAACAAGTTTGCGCTGAGCCTGCGCATCCAGGCCAATCGGCAGGTTTATCTGCGCGACGAGGTGGCCTACATGAAGGCTTACGGCATTTCCGAGGGCGATATCGCGCTGGTGCTCGAACGCGACTGGAGCCGGCTGTTGCTGTCCGGCGGCCATCTGCAGGCCATTTCCAAGATCGCCGCCGCAGTCGGCCAGAATCTGTGGCACATCGGCGCGCACAATGCCGGCGTCGATGTCGAGGTGCTCAAGGCCTCGTGCCCGCGCAGGGTAAGCGGCTTGCCCAAGGAGTTCGAATAATGGCGCAGATCATTGCAGGCATAGGCATAGCGCATACGCCCTCCATGGGCATGGAGTACGACAAGGGGCTGGCGCATGGGTTCGACCCACGCTGGGGCATCTGGTACGAAGGCACCCGCCCGGTCAGGCAGTGGCTGGAAGACCTGCGGCCCACGCAACTGGTCGTCGTCTATAACGACCACCTCAACCATTTCGATTTCGACGCCTATCCAACCTTGGCCATCGGCGTGGCCGACGAATTCGAGCAGGCCGACGAAGGCTGGGGAAAGCGGCCCTTGCCGGACTTGCGGGGCGATCCGGGCTTCGCCATTCCCCTGGTCGAGCACATGGTCCGCCAAAGCGAAGCCGATCTTACGATATGCCAGACGCTCAAGCTCGATCATGGCGTGTACTCCTGGTTTCCCTATCTGGTGGACACGCCCTGGAACATTCCCGTTACGCCGATCGCGGTGAACATGGTGCGCCAGCCTTTGCCGACCTCGCAGCGCCTGGCCAGGCTCGGGCGGCAGATACGGGCGGCGGTTCAGGCCAATGCCGCCGACGAGCGCGTCGTCGTCATCGCCACCGGCGGCATGTCGCATCAAATAAGCGGAGCCCGCTTCGGCATTTCCAACCAGGACTTCGACAGGCGCTTCCTGAAGGCCCTGCCCAGGAACATGGACAAGCTGGTGGCGATGCCCCAGGAAGAATACATGCGCTACGGCGGCACCGAGGCCAGCGAGCTGTCCCTGTGGTTCGCCATGCGCGCCGCGCTGTCGGAACAGGCGCAGCCCGTCTACGATTTTTATACCTCCCCGCAGATTACCGGTTGTGGCGTATTGACCATGATAGAACCGGAGTTTGCGAACAACACCGCACAAGGAGCATGAATGAAGTTCGGAACAATCAGCAGGAACGGCCGCGATGCCGTGGTGGTCGGTGTAGAGGGCGATGCGGTTGTCGTGCTTGAAGACGTCATGGACGACGCGCCGCGCTCGGTCATGGACGTGATCGCCGGGGGCGACGCCTTGCTTGGCCGCATCCGCGCCGCGGTTGCGGGCCGCAAGGGGGGCGCAGTGGACAGCCAGCACTGGCTGCCGCCGGTGCCCAGGCCGGGCAAGATCATGTGCGTCGCCCTGAACAACAGCGCCAACAAAGACCGCATCAAAAGCGGGCCCAAGCATCCCGCCATGTTCATCAAGGCCTCGTCGTCGCTTATCGGGCATGGCCAGCCCATTCGACTGAGAGCCGATTTCGGGCGGGTCCACCCCGAACCCGAACTGGCCGTCATCATCGGCAAGGGGGGCAGCGATATTGCGCTCGACCAGGCCATGGATCATGTGTTCGGCTACAGCATCATCAACGATCTGACGTCGCCCACCATGCGCGGCGAAGACACTTTCCATTATCGGGCCATCCATCCCAAGGAGGGCGACGCCAGCGCCATCGAGTACGTCGACAGCTGGGTGTCCTACCCTGCCCGCTACAAGTGCTCCGACACCTTCGGGCCCATGGGGCCGTGGGTCGTCACGCGCGACGCCATCGGCGACCCTCACGACCTTACCGTGCGCTGCGTGCACCAGGACGAGCTCGTCACCGAAGACAATACCGCCAATCTTTTCTTCAAGGTCAAGGACGTGGTGGCGTTCGCCTCGACCTATATGACTCTCGAGCCGGGAGACATCATTTCCATGGGCACCGCGCTCAAGGCCGCTGGCGCCGCGAATGGCAAGGCGGTTCAGAACATCGACCTGAACAAGCTGGGCGGGCCCATCGAGGTGGGCATCTCGGGCATCGGCCGGCTGATCAACCCGGTGGAGTGGCGATGAAGCGCGCTTCCGTACAGGAAATCGGCGCAACGCTTGCGCACAGGCTGGCGATCGAAGAGCTGAACGCCGGTGTTGCCGCCTGCCTGGATGAGCAGCGGTACGATGAGCTGGCGCAGGCCTTCACCGAAGACGCGCATTATATAAGCGGTACGCGTTTTCTGGCGGGGCCGGGCGAAATCGTCCGGTTCTTTGTGGAGCGCAAGGCGGCCGGCGGGCCGCGCATAACGCGGCACACGGGCACCGGGCTGCGGCTGGAGTTCAACCACGACCATACCGAGGCGCGCGGCACCAGCGTCTGGGTTTCCTATGCCAGCAATACCACCGATGTGCCCGTCGACCACGTTGCGGTTTTCATGGTGGCCGACTTCGAAGACGTGTATGTGCTGCAAGGCGACGGGTATTGGCGGATCCGCGAGCGTGTGATCCGGCCGGTTTTCAGGAATGCCGCCGCGGCGCCCAAGGCATAGCCATTGGGCTGGCTTTATTTGCCGGCCCAGGCCGCGATGCTGGCACGCTCGGCGTCCGTCATGTGCGTCATGTTGCCCAGGGGCATGTATTTGCTGGCCACGACCTGCTTGATGAGCGCGGGGTGGGCCAGGGCTTCTTGTTCGGTATCGAGCATGATGCCGGCCGGGGCCGAGGCGAAACCCGGCTGGCTTGGCTTGGCGGAATGGCACTGTATGCAACGCGCATGGAAGATTTCCAGGGCCTGCTTGGTGCTGGTTGCCTGGGCGGTGGCGGTGGCGGTGCCGCCGGCCGCCGCCGTTTGAGCGGCGGGCGCCGGGGCGGTTGGCGCGGCCGGAGCGGCCAGCCAGGCAATGACAATAAGCAGGACGATGCCGACTACAGGGTAGACTAGTTTGTTTTGCCCCAGGTGGCGCAGCACGAAATATTGCCGTATGGCCGCGCCCGAGAAAATGAACAGGCTCATGATGATCCAGGCGTAGGGGCTGGAAAACGTGAACGAGTAATGGTTGCTGAGCATCAGGAACACGACGGGCAGCGTGAAGTAGGTGTTGTGCACCGAGCGCTGCTTGCCGCGCTTGCCGTCCAGGGGATTGGGCGTCTGGCCGCTTTTCAGGGCATTGACCATGCGATGCTGGCCGGGAATGATCCAGAAGAACACATTGGCCGACATGCTGGTGGCCATGACGGC
>JBEBXF010000157.1:0-7480 GCA_040391725.1 Eoetvoesiella caeni
GGATCCCGAATGGCTGCGCTACTACATCGCCGCCAAACTCAATTCCCACGTCGAAGACCTGGATTTCAACCCCGATGACTTCGTGGCCCGCGTCAACAGCGACCTGGTCGGCAAGTACATCAACATCGCCAGCCGGGCCGCCAACTTCATCGGCAAGCATTTCGACGGCCAATTGGGCTACCTGGGCGATACGCAGGCGCTGCTGGACGAAACCCGCAACGTCACGGAAGCCGTCCGCGCCGACTTCGAAGCGCGTGAATACGGCCGCGCCATACGGCAGGTCATGGCCTGCGCCGACGGCATCAACCAGGCCTTCGACGCCGCCCAGCCCTGGGTCATGGCGAAGGGCATCGCCCAGGCCGATGCCGCCCAGAAGGCCGCGCTGCAAGACGTATGCTCCCGCGCCCTGGCGGGCTTCCGGGCCCTGACCGTCATGCTCAGCCCCGTACTGCCCAAGCTGGCCGCCACCGTGGCGCAAAACCTGTTCGGCGAGGCCGCCCCCTACCGGTGGGCCGACGCCGGCGCACTGCCCACGCGCATCGCCGCCTTCAAGCATCTGATGCAGCGGGTCGACCCCAAGATGCTCGACGCCCTGTTCGAAGCCCCCGCCGAATCCGCGCCCGCCCCGGAGCCCGGCGGCGAAGCCATCGCCGAAACCATCGACATCAAGGATTTCTCCAAGATCGACCTGCGCATCGCGCGCATCGTGGACTGCACCGAGGTCGACGGCTCCGACAAGCTGCTGCGCCTTTCTCTGGATGTCGGCGAAGGCCGCCTGCGCCAGGTTTTCTCGGGCATCAAGTCCGCCTACAAGCCTGGCGACCTGATCGGCAAGCTCACCGTGGTGGTGGCCAACCTGGCGCCGCGCAAGATGCGTTTCGGTATTTCCGAAGGCATGGTTCTGGCCGCCAGCCACCGCGATGAAAAAACCGACAGCGGCATCTACATACTGGAGCCCCGGCCCGGCGCGCAGCCGGGCATGCGCATCAACTGACTACACGCGGCGGGACCGTATCGGCGAACAGCATCCGGGCAATCAAGTCGCTGTCCAACGGTTCGCCGCTGAGTGTCCGCGCCAAAACCTCGCCGCCCAGCAATTGCAGGGACAACACCATATCGGGGCCGACCCGCTTGATCTTGTCCAGGTGGGTGCTGGTATTGGCCAGCGCCACCGTCCGGGTGTCGGGGCCGCCCACTTCCTTGGCCGCCAGCACGATGAACGCATTCTCGGCGTCATCGTCGCGCAAGGCCAGAATATACTGGGCCTTGCCCGCCCCCGCTTCGGCCAGCACCGACTCCTCGGAGGGATCGGCCATGATCAGATCCGCCCCTTCGGGATACATATGGGCGACGTTCTGCGGCACGATCACCGTGACCTCGAAGCCCCGCTCGCGCATGGCGCTGTAAACACTCTGAGCCAGGGGCGTAGCCCCGGCAATGATGATATGGTTCTTTCTCATGACGTGTGTCAGCCGCCCCTTGACGAGGCGCTTCAGGTTGCCGCCGATGATCGGCCCGATGATCGCGCTTACCGACGTGGCAAACACGGTGATGCCCATGATGATGATGGAAACCGTGAACAGCTTGCTGGGCGCCGTCTGCGGCGTGATGTCGCCATACCCTACTGTGGACATCGACACCACCGCGAAGTAAAGCGCCGAGACGATGTCGTGGATGGCGGGATGGAATTCGTCGCCCAGATACAAGGCGCCGAAGACCGAATAGATCAACAGCGACAAGATGCTCAGGACGGCGAATAAACTGCCGGCGGCCAGGCTGGAACGGTCGAACCGCCGCCAGTAGGCGACCAGCATCAACGCCAGCACCAACGTGTAGACGGCCAAGCCGGCGCGGCCATGCTCGCTCCAGAGCGCGATGGTGCCGGTGGCGATCAGAAGCAGCAGGGAAAACGCCCAGGCGATGCGGGCGCGCAGGAGCAGGCCGATAGCCATGACCTGCAAGCTGCCTCCCAGAACCAGGCGCGGCAGGCTGACCAGCCCCGCAGAGTCCAGGAGGGCGCGCAGGTTCTCGACCGAAAGCCATGACAGCCAATCGTGCTGCTGAGCCGCGCGCACGGCTGAAACCCCGGGCTGCAGAAAGAGGAAACCGTCGATCGCCACCAGCACGGCCACGAACCAGTGCGGCTGAAAGGCCGTACACAGCCGCCGAATCTGATTGCGCAGCGTAACTGCTGTCAAGAAAACCTCGTGCAATGATGATCGCGCCATGGCGGCGGCTCGACCGCGCCCGCGAACCTGATAAAAAACGGCATGCGCCAACGGTCACAAGTTTAGCCCACGGGGCGCCGGCCGCGTCAAATAAAGTAAAATCCGGGATCAAGCCTCCCCTCCGCCGCCATGACGCCAGGATCCCAGCCCAGCCTTCCTGAAGACCATCCCTCCAACGACGAGGCGCGCCAAGCCGCCGGCCGGCGCAGCACACTCACCAGCGTGGCCGTGAACATCTGCCTTTGCATCCTGCAGGCCGCAATCGGCCTGCTGGCGCATTCTCAGGCGCTGATCGCCGACGCCATGCATTCGCTGTCCGATCTGCTGTCGGATTTCACCGTGCTCATCGCCAACAAGCACAGCCACAAAGCGCCCGACGCCGACCATCACTACGGCCACCTGCGCTTCGAAAACGCCGCCTCGCTGATTCTGGGCGTGCTGCTCGTGTCGGTGGGCGTGGGCATGCTTTGGGCCGCGCTAAGCCGGCTGCAAAGCCCGCAATCGATTCCCACCGTGCATTCGGCCGCCCTGGTCGTCGCCGTGGCGGCGCTGGTCGTCAAGGAGTCCCTGTTCCGCTACCTGCGGCGCGTGGGCGAACGCGCGCGCTCTTCCATGCTCATCGCCAACGCGTGGCACGCGCGCTCGGACGCCGCGTCCTCGCTGGTGGTGGCGATAGGCATTATCGCCAACCTGGCCGGCTTTCCGCTGGCCGACCCCCTCGCAGCCATCATCGTGGGCGCCATGGTCGCACGCACGGGCGCGAAATTCTTCCTGGCTTCGTTCAACATCCTCATGGACGGGGCCGTCGACAAGCAGACCGAGAACCGCATCCGCGGCCACCTGCTGTCCACGCCGGGCGTGCAAGGCATACACGATCTGAAAACCCGCAAAATGGGCGACATGATCTGGGTGGAGGTCGATCTGGAAATGAACGCCGCCCTGACCATCGCCCAGGGCCACGCCATAGCCGTCGAGGCCCGCCGGCGCGTCATGGACAACGAGCCTGTGCTGGACGTGATGACCCATTTCGACCCGGTCGAAGCGGCGGCATAAAGCCTATCCGGGGCGCGCAACCCGCCGTTTCAAAAAAATCAAGCCGCTCTTAGGCGGCTTGATTCTTACACGGCCGATCAACGGCACACTAGTCGTGATGCTCCACCGCCTTGTGCTCGGGCACCCGGTGGAACTGGCGGCTGAAATACACCAGGCCGTCGCCGCCGTTGGCGAGCAGGCTGATGGCGTCGAGCTCGACGATCATGACCGTATGGCTGCCCAGCTCGTCGGCGCGCACGATGCGCCCCTGCAGATTGGCCAGGGCCTCCTGCAGGACCGGCAGGCTGTATTCGGATTCGACCCAGCCCGGCCGCGCAAACCTTTCTTCCATGGAGATGCCTGTCATGCCGGCGAAGTCGCGGGCCAGGTCTTCCTGTTCGGCCGACAGCACGTTGACGCACACCATGCCGTTGGCTTTGAAGACGGCATTCATGGCGCTGGAACGATTGATGCAGACCAGCAGCGTGGGCGGGGTGTCGGTCACCGAGCACACGGCCGTGGCCGTGACGCCGCAGCGGCCGCCCTTGCCGTTGCTGCTGATGATGCTGACGGCAGAGCCCAGACGCGCCATGGCATGGCGGAAGTCGGTGCGCTTGCTATCGGTATTGGTCATGAAGGCCTCCGGACGAAACCAGGCACTATCGCTGGCGCAACTGATCCAGAACGTTGATGTCGTCGTTATTATGCAGATGCGGGACAAGCCAGCCGTTTTGATCGTAATCGGACAGGCATTGATCCACCAGCTCGGTCATTTTCTCCAGTGTACCGGAACCCTGGGCGTGCCGCAGGCACTGCATGCGCACCTCGTCCTGGTTGCCCGCGTAGTTGATTTCGTACAGCTCGTGGCGGCCGCCGAATTCGGTGCCGATGGCGTCCCACAGCAGCTTCAGGATCTTGATGCGCTCGACGTGGTCGATGCCGTTCGAGCCCCGCACATAGCGCGACAGATAGTCGTTGAGCGCGGGGTTGTTGAGGTCGCGCACGCCGGAGGGCAAATAGATGAGCCCGCTGGCGACGATTTCCTCGATGGTCTTCTTGATGGCCGGATACACCTGCGAAGCCAGCACCCGATAGGCCTGCTGGGCCTCCTGGCCGGGCGCCCAGCTGTCGTGATGCCAGGCGTAGCCGTTGCCCACCATGGCCTCGGTCAGCGACCAGAACATATTGCGCCAGGCCAGCACTTCGCCCACCGCCGACTGCACGCCGCGAAAATCCAGGGTGCCGGTACATTTCAGGGCTTTGACGAGCAGCCCGGAGATGAAATCCAGCTTGACGGCGAACCGGGTGCAGGCCTGCAGGGGGAACAGCCGCCCGAAGCCGCCTTGCGGGAACCAGCTGCGGCAGCGTTCGAGATCGCGGTAGATCAGCACGTTTTCCCAGGGGATGAAGGCATTGTCGAAGATCAGGATGGCGTCGTTTTCATCGAAGCGGCTGGACAAGGGGTAGTCGAACGGCGCACCCATGGCGCCGGCGGCCAGCTCGTACGAAGGGCGGCACACCAGCTTGACCCCCGGGGTATTCATGCCGGCGATGAACATCAGCGCCATGTCGGTGTTGTCGCCCAGCAGGCCGGCCGAACCCTGGCCGATGAAGTTGTAGTGGGTAAGCGCCGAACCCGTGGCCACCACCTTGGCCCCGCTGACGTAGATGCCCGCTTCGGTTTCACGATCGACCGAAATGAACACGTCGCTGACCTCTTCGACGGGCCGGTTGCGGTCGATGGGGGGGTTCACGATGGCGTGATTCAGGTACAGGCAGGCTTCCTGGATGCGGCGATACCAGGTGCGCGCATTGCCCTCGAACTTGCCGTAGTACTCGGGCACGATGCCCAGCGCGCTGCCGAACGCCGCCTTGTAGTCGGGCGTGCGCCCCATCCAGCCGTAGGTCAGCCTGGACCAGGCGGCAATGGCGTCGCGCTGCTCGCGCAGCTCTTGCGGATTGCGCGCGTAACGGAAGAACTTGTGGGTGTAGCCGCCATTGCCCGTATCGGTTTCCCAGCACAGTTCGTCTTTGTGCGCGGGGTCGTGCAGGGCGTCGTACAGGCGCGCCATGGAAGCCGCGGCGTTCCGGAACGCCGGATGCGTGGTGATGTCGTGGACGCGGTCGCCGTATATGTAGATTTCACGGCCGTCGCGCAAGGACTCGAGGTATTCGGCGCCGGTGAACGGACGGTTTTTTTCGGCGCGGACGTCTTCCGGGTAAGTGCGAGGCAAATCGGCTGGGTTCATGCCTGTCTCCTGATCATGTCATGTTTTTGGGTTATGCCAACATGATGCCGCGTTATCGCGATCCGACCAATGCACGTATGCAGGAATCATTGGTACTTTTCATGGACTGCGCACCTGGGCCTGTTCACGCCACTCGCTGGGGGCCGCGCGCGCATGGCGGCGAAAGAAGCGGCTGAAATACGAAACATCCACAAAACCCAGGCTGTAGGCGATTTCGCTGACCGGCGCCGATGAAAAAAGCAGCAGGCGCCTGGCCTCCTGCAGGACACGGTCGTGCACCAGCCGCAGGGACGGAATATCGGCCACCCGCCGGCATATGTCGTTGAGGCGGGTTTCGGTGACCCGCAACCGTTCCGCGTATTGCCTCAGCGGCCAGTGCTCGCGGTAATGGTCTTCGATAAGCTGATTGAACTCCTGGAACACGCGCACGTCCACCTGCCGCAGCGCCCTGTTCGGCGATTGCGAGAATGAATCGGCAAGGCGGGCCATGGTGATGAAGGCCAGGCGCGTCAAGGCCATGAGACCCAGATTGCGCCCGATCTCCTCCCCGGCGCACTCCGTGCGCAAGAGCCGGCAATAGTCGAACAGCCTGTGCGCTTCGCCTTCGTTGTCGCTGCCGCCGGCAGCCTTCAGCTCGATGCAGGAAGGCTGGTTCAGACGCCGGCTCAACACCCCCGCAGGGTCTTCGTTGAACAGGCTCCACAGCACGTTCTGCCGCACCGAAAGCACCAGCCCCTGCGCATCGTCGCTGAGCACGAAGGCATGGGTGACCGAGGGCGGGGTCAGAAAGAACAGGGGCGCCCTGGCATGGTAATAGGATTCGTCCAGCTTCAGGCGCACCTCGCCCTGCCACAGCAAATGCACCTGATACACCCGGGCATGGCGATGCGCCACCATATTGCGCCCGAAAAAATCCGCCAGCCGGCCCAGGCCTTCGCAATGCACGTCGGCGTCTTCGTAGCGAAGGTCGTAGCTGCGGCCCAGGTCGAGATTCGGGATGGCGGCGGTCATCGGGATCAGGTATTGGTCAAAGCGTTTCCTCTGCCGCGCCGGGTTGCCACGAGCGCGGCGGAGCGTTTACGGGCGGTGGATCTTGCGGCCGCCCGCTTGCCGGATTCGGGCAACTCCACCAGTTCGACCGGCGCCTGCTGACGGGCCAGGAACAAGTCCAGCGCCTCGTACAAGTCGCGGACGACGTCCTCTCCCATGCCCTGTTCCAGGTTAGCGTACTGCTGCTCGATAAGCGGCGCAATACTCCGGATCAGGCTGCGGCTGCGCGCGGTCAGCGCCACCAGGATGCGGCGCTGGTCGGTGTCGACCCGATTGCGGTCCACCAGCTCCATTTCTTCCATGCGGGCCATCACGCCGGCCAGGCTGGGACTAAGAATATGGCAGGTTGCGCAGATCTGCCATTGCTCCATGGCCTGGCCGTTGTCGCTGATTGCGCGGATGACGCGCCATTGCTGCTCGGTCAGCCCGTGGTGATTCAAAATGCGGCGAAAGTTGGTCATGACGCATTCGCGCGCCTGCAACAGCAACAGGGCCAGATTGCGGTGTTTCAGGGTTTCTTCCATAGTTTTCCTGTCTTGCCTCAGATCCGTGAAGAAGCCAGAGCGGCCGGCATGCAGTCCGTTTGCATGATTCCGTTGACAACTAATATATTAGCAATTAAATTATAGAACATATTAGTTAATTTGAATAAAAACTTACATGGAGGTCAAAACCTGACCATGCGCGCAAATAACTTACCGGCGCCGATCCGGGGCACCATCTACGGTGTCGTCCTGAACGACCGCGGCTCGGTCGAACGCCTCGGAGCCGAACTGAACGAAGCGCCGTACAAGGCGCCCCCCAAGGCCCCCATACTGTATATCAAACCGGCCAATACGCTAAGCCCCGACGGTGCTCGGGTAGCCCTGCCGCAAGGCGCGAGCCAGGTCGAAATCGGCGCGACCGTCGGCGTCGTCATCG
>JBEBXF010000158.1:0-7475 GCA_040391725.1 Eoetvoesiella caeni
CCACTTCGACCTGTTTGGTTTTCATCGGCGGCAGCGAAGCCGCCGTCGTCACCGACGGAGGCGTAGCCGACGCGCCTTGGGACAAGCCTTCGATGTAATTGGCGTAAAGCGACAGGTTGTCGAGAGGTTTCACGACCACGCCCACCACCGGCGTAACGGCGGATTCCTCGTACCCGGGGCCATCCGGCGCGTTCGTGGGCGTGGGAAAGTAGACGTAGTTCTGCTGCTTGACCGACTGATGGCGCGCGCCCAGGGTCAACTGTACACGGTCTTCCATGAAGGACAGCGTGTCGGCCAGGGCATAGCTGGTTAGCGTTGCCGAGGTGTACCTGCCCACGGGATTCGATATCCCATCTACATTGTGGTAATCGCTGGGCGATGCGATGGGGTTGTACAGATTGTTGGGAATGGAGGCATAGCCCCAGGGAAACACAAAGCCGATGTCGGTATCGGTGGTCATGCGCGAATAGCTGGCGGAGACCTTGTGCTTGACCGCGCCGGTCGCAAATTTCGCGGTCAGGCCGGTTTCAAAGCTGGTGGTCTCGGGCTCGAATATCTGCCAGGCCGGAGTCGATACATACCCGCCATCCATGCCCGACAAGGTCGCATTGCCGGCCACCGCATCCATTTTGTGCTTGCGGTTGCCCAGGGCGGCATGCACGGTGATATTGTCGGTAATGTCTTGCTCGATGCGTCCCACGACCGATGTGTCGTGCAGGATGACGCGGCCATAGCCAGGATAGTTCAGGCTGGTGTCCGACGGCGCGCTGGGCAGGCTGGCAAGCGTGGGGGATATCTGGAACTGGCGCACTTCGTTGTCGATCCGCTGCGACACGTGCATGACGTCCAGCGAAGCCCGCGTGCGCTCGCCGCGATAATCCAGCGCAATGGAAAACAGCCCTTCCTTGTCTTTCTGGTCGTCGATCGTCGTATCGCCATTGCGATATGCCCCATTGAAGCGGATGCCGAACTGGCCGCTGTCGCCAAAACGGCGCCCCAGATCGACATGCGTGCCGAATTGCGAATCGGACCAATAGCTGGCGGTCATACGCGCTATCGGCGTATCGGTGGCGCGCTTGGGCACGATATTGATGGCGCCGGCCACATTGCCGCCCGGAGCCATGCCGCTGAGCAAGGCCGAAGGGCCTTTCAGGATTTCCACGCTTTCGGCGATTTCCATCGGCACGCGGTAGTATGGCAGCACGCCGTACAGGCCGTTGAAAGCGGCGTCCTGACTGCTGAAACTCAGGCCGCGAATGGTGAAGTCCTCGTTGATGTTGGTGCGCCCGCTGCCCAAGCGCACCGAGGGGTCGACGGACACCAGGTCAGCCAGAGTGCGCGCCTGCTTGTCCTCGATCAATTGCGAAGTGTAGCTGCTCAGGTTGAACGGGGTGTCCATGAAGTCGGAAGCGCCCAACATGCCCAAACCGCCGCCCTGGGTGACTTGCCCGCCTGCATAAGGCGTTTGCGCCGGGGATTCCGCTATGCCCCGGACCGTCACCGCAGGCATGGTGGTGACTTCGGGCGCGGTCTGCGCGAACTGGGCAGTCTGCGCATGGGCGCTTGCCAATGGCCACGCCATGCAGACGCACGCGGCGTGAAGAGCGACGGCAAGCGCGCTGGGGCGAGCGGAAAAGCGCTTTGCGCCTCGGCCATGTGCGAAGCAGGGGTAAGCATGCATGTTTTTGTCCCAATATCGATATGCATCAGCCTTGGAGGCAAGCTAAATTCTTGCATCCAAGGCTGATTCTAATAAAACAAATACGAATAGTTCCTATTTATATATTACACGAAATTACATTCGCATCAAAGAACTGTTTTGTTCCAAGAAACCCGTGATGCATCGGCATGCATAGCTACATAGCCATGATGACTGCGCAGGTTTCTTGCTTAGCTGCTTTATGCGAAGCGAACATTGCCGGGATGGATAAATACGAACCAGCCACATGCGAACTCATGCGCGGCTCAAGCGCGCATCGAGAATTGCCAATCCAAACGCGATCACGCTTACTGCAACACCCACCCAACCCACCGCCGGCAGCCCATAGCCCAGGCCAATCGGCAAGCCGGCCAAAAGCGGCGCAAGAGTAAGGCCGGCCTGGAAGGCGGATGAATTCATTGCCCCCGCGAGTATTGGCGCTTCGGGTGCGATCACATAGACCCGGCCCCAAACGGCTGGGTTCAATAGAAAGCCCGCGACGCCAAGTACAAACACAAAAGCGACGGCTGCCTCCCAATGCGAGGCCAACAAGGCTATTCCGGTGGATGCGAACATCAGTCCAACGATCCCCGTAACAAGCGTGGCGAACGGATGTCGATCGGCGGTTCGACCGCCAACTGCCAGCCCGACGAACGCCCCGACACCAAATAGAGTCAATACGGCTGGCAGCCAGCCAATAGACAACCCGCTTACATCGAGCAGCAACGCCCCTATATAAGCAAATGTGCCCATATACGCGGCCGTGGTTGCCGCTGTGGTGGCATACGCCGCCCAAATGGCGGGACGCTTTATGGCGTGCAATTCGATTGCGAGATCGGGCGCCACCGCGTTGCCGGGTAGCTTTTTGGGCAGAACCAGAAGGCCAATGGCCGCTGACGCTGCAGTAACGATCACAACAGCCCAGAATCCCCCGCGCCAGCCAGTCAAATCACTGATGAAGGTCCCGGCGGGGCCTCCCAGTATCATGGCCGCGGTCAGACCGCTGACGACAACGGAAAGCGCTTTGGCGCGGCGACCAGGAGGTACGAGCTGCACGGCGGTCGCCGCCGCAACAGCCCAGAAGCAGGCATACGCCAAACCCATCGCAAAGCGAGCGGCAAGAATAAGCCAATAGTCTTGCACAAGCAGGCTGAGCGCCGTCGCAACAATGAAGGCTGCCTGACTGGTGAAAAGAGCGCCACGATTGGACCAGCGCAACGTCAGGATGGCGAACGGCGGCCCTCCAATCAACGCGCCCACCGCGAACACGGAAATCAACGTACCCGCCATGGGCAACGTGATATGCAGGTCGGCCGCAATCATGGGAAGAATACCCCCCATCAAGAATTCAGCGCTGCCCATTGCAAACAGACTAAGAGCGAGAAGATAAACCGCTGAAGGGATTAGCCCAGCACGTCCATTGGTATTGATGACGGTTTCTTGCATCTCAGCGCTCATGGCCACACCTGCTTGAAGATTGTCGCCGACGCATAAAGCCCGCAGCCGAAAACCGCATGTGTCGCAAAGCTGCGCAAGCAGTTTCTTATGGGCGTTGGCGTGCGCGATGCCGCGATCCCTGCGCCCATCGCGGGCTGCATGACGAACAAGGGGATGACGACAGTCGCCACGCCCACCATCAGGGCAGGCCGCAAGCTTGGGCCGTGCAGCCATGCCGTGCCATACATACCTGCCAACAGTGCCGAGAACGCAACGCCGACCGCGTAGTGGATTACCCAGCCAAGCGGTGCCTCGCCGCGTATCGGCGCGGCCTTGGCAATGCTGGCGTGCGCGAACCTGCCTCGAGACAGATGCCCGACCCACCGGCCAACCAATGCGTAATTGAGCATTGGGACGCCCAAGCCCTTCAGGATTGCCGCCCACACGTCCATCACAGCCGTCGCGCCGACCCCGACCAGAATTACCCTTGCAACTTCGCTCGTCGATACCATGCCTGCTCCTTTCGATTGATGAATTCGCCAAGTACAGGTATGGTAGAAGTTGAAGTCAACTTCAAGTCAAGGGGTGGATCATGGATATTTCAGAAGTCGCCCGGCGTACGGGCGTTCCGGCCTCCACGCTGCGGTTCTACGAGAAAAAAGGCCTGATCTCGGCAAGCAGTCCCGCGGGTGAACGGCGGCGCTTTGCGCCCGAGGTGCTCGACCATCTGGCGCTGATTGCGCTCGGGCAGGCCGGAGGCCTTTCGCTGGACGAAATCCGCGCCATGCTCCCCCCTTCCGGCGCACCGCAGGTGGACAGGCAAGTACTGATGGACAAAGCCGATGAAATCGATGCAACCATCAAGCGCCTGCGGGCCATGAGCGAAGGCTTGCGCCACGCCGCGGAATGCCCTGCCGCCAGCCATGCGCAATGCCCCACATTCCAGCGGCTGCTCAAGGTAGCCGCGGCCGGCAAGCTGAAGCAAGGCAGAACGACAAACCGTGCGGGATCGTCGAAAACCGTCAACGTGTCCCCACCGCCGGTCCGTTGAATTCGCGGTGGATATCGACGTAACGAATTGCAATAATCCAGGCTTTATTTATAATTAAAAATAATTCTTATTTAGATTACTTAACGCAATATATCTGCGCCCGCAAAACCGTGTCGGATCAGGCATCCCATTCCAATGTCGAAACGCTCTACTGCGACCATCATGGATGGCTGCAGGGCTGGCTGCGCCGGCGACTGGGAAATTCGTTCGACGCGGCCGACCTGGCCCATGATGCCTTCCTGCGCCTGATGCAAGCGCCGCGCCATTTCGACAGCGAGCTTGCGGCGCGCGCCTACCTGCGCACCACGGCCAATAACCTGTGCGTCGATCTCTGGCGCCGCCGCCAGATCGAACAGGCGTGGCTCGATGCGCTGAGCGCCCGGGCGGAAGCAGTCGCTCCCTCGGCCGAACACCAGGCCATCATCCTCGAGGCCCTGCAAGAAATCGACGCCATGCTGCGCAGCCTGTCGGCCAATGTCGCCCGCGCCTTCATGCTGGCCATGGTCGGCGACATGACGCACAAGGAAGTGGCCAGGGAACTGGGCGTGTCCACCCGCACGGTCACGACCTACGTAACGCAGGCCATGCTGCATTGCCTGCGCCTCGAAGCACGGCGGACGGCCGAAGAGCTGCCCGCCGGCGCCCGAATGCCGCCCGCCGCCACGCCGGCTCCCAACATTCCCTGATGCACCGCCCGTTCAAGATCATCACGCCATGAGCATTGCCGTCGCTCCTTCGCCTCCACCAGAACCATCGCATCGCGCGCTGGAGCAGGCGGCCGAATGGTTCGCGGTCTTCGGCTCCGGCGAAGCCACGGACGCCGATCGCAAACACTGGGAAGCCTGGCTGGCGGAATCGGCTGAACACCAGAACGCATGGCGCTACGTCGAACGTATCAGCCATCGCTTCGAGCCCATCAAGGCCAGCCCCGAAAAGAATACCGCCATCAATGCCTATCAGCAGGCGCGCACCGCATTGCAACGCCGCCGCCAGGCATTGCTGGGCCTGGGCGCCTTGGCCGGCACCGGCTTGTTCGGCTGGGCCATGTGGCGCCACACGGCACTGCCCGAGCTCACCCTGGCCTGGGCGGCCGACTACCGGACAGGCACCGGCGAAATACGCGACATCACCCTGTCCGACGGCTCGACCGTCTGGCTCAACACCGCCAGCGCCTTCAACCAGGACTACCGGCCGGATCAGCGCCGGCTGCATCTGGTCAGAGGCGAGATTCTCGTCGACACCGCAGCCGATCCGCTGGGCCGGCCCTTCTACGTCGAAACACCGCAAGGCCGCCTGCAAGCGCTGGGCACGCGGTTCACCGTGCGCCTGGACGCCCACGAAACCTTTGTGGCCGTCTACCAAGGCGCCGTCGCGGTCAGCACCGCTGCCGGCGCCACGCGCACAGTCCAGGCAGGCCAGCAAACCCGCTTCACCCGCGACACCCTGGCCGCGCCGGAGGCTGCCGATCCGGCCCGCGAAGCCTGGACGCGCGGCCTGCTCGTTGCGCGCGACACGCCGCTGGCCGACGTGGTGCGGGAGCTGCGGCGCTATTACCACGGCCACCTGGGCCTGGCGCCCGAATTGAACGACCTGCGCGTCTTCGGCGGCTACCCGATCGGCAATCCCGATCAGGCGCTGGCTTTGCTCGAATCCGCCCTGCCCATCCGCGTCAAACGCACTTTGCCGTGGTGGACCAGCATCGAGCCCCGCGACGAAGCGGCAGGCGCCAACCACTGATTTCAAAATTTTTTTCCGAAAGTACTTCCACATTTTGGCCGCTCGTTCGTATTACGTGATGAAAGATCACCCATCGCCGTCCGACAGGCTTTGCGGTCTCGGTCTGTTTCATCAATCATTCAGCACGAGGAAGTACGTTCGCCATGCATTGTCAGCCATCCCATGCCGCACCCGCGACAGCGGCCATCGTTCCCGTCAAATCCCGCCGACCGGCGGATAAAGGGCTTCGCTCTTCCCTATTCGCCGCAACCCTGCAACTGGCCATGGCCAGCGGATTGCTGGCCGCATGGCTGCCGGGGGCTCAGGCGCAGGCCACGGCGGGACAAGCGCGGCAGGTTTCCGCCATGCGCACCTACAACATCCCCGCGGGGCCTCTCGACGCGGCGCTGGCGCGCTTCGTCACGGAGTCCGGCGTGCCGCTGGGGGCAGCGCAGACGCTCGTCCAGGGCAGGCAAAGCCCTGGGGTGCAGGGCACTTTCAGCACGCAAGCCGCTCTTGATGCCTTGCTGGCCGGGACGGGGCTGGCGGCAACACACGAGGCCGGGGGAACCTATGTCCTGCGCGAACTTTCCAATGCAAACCAGGTGGCGACGCTGGCGTCTGTGACGGTACATGGAAACTCGGAAACGACGGAAGGAACCGGGGCTTACATCACGGGCGTCACCTCGGCCACGACCGGCTTGAAACTGTCCCCACGCGACACCCCGCAATCCGTGAGCGTGGTTACCCGCCAGCGCATCGATGATCAGGGATTGCAGGATGTGGGCAATATCCTGCAAAACACGACGGGAATCGCCACACTGCAGCTCGACAGCGAACGCACGACGTTTTCTTCCAGAGGCTTCTACATCAACGATCTCCAGTACGACGGCTTCTCCACCTATTACAAGAGCAATTATGCAGCCGGCGAATCGGAACTGGATTCGATCATCTATGACCGCATCGAAGTGGTGCGCGGCGCGACCGGCCTGCTTACGGGGGCGGGCGAGCCGTCCGCCTCGGTCAACCTGGTGCGCAAGCGCGCCGACAGCAAGACGTTCAAGGGCGAGGCCACGGTCAGCGCCGGGTCGTGGGACAACTATCGCGGCACGCTGGATCTGTCCACACCCATCACCGAGGACGGCCGCATCCGCGCCCGCCTGGTTGCCGCGCATGAAGACAAGAAAGCGTTTTTCGACCGCTACCAACGCAAGCGCAGCGTCTTCTACGGCACCATCGACGCCGACCTGACGCCGGCCACCACCTTGAGCCTGGGCGGCAGTTACCAGAAAAGCGATGCCAACGGCCTGACCTATGGCGGCGTGCCGCTCTGGTACAGCGACGGCGGCGCTACCCATTTCAATCGCTCGTTCACCGTGGCGCCAAAATGGAACTGGGAGGAGGTGGAGGTTCAAAACCTTTTCGCCAATCTCGAACACCGCTTCAGCAAAGACATTGCGTGACCAGGCGGACATTTTAAAAACAAAACTGGAAAAAATCACTGATCTCCGTGAGGTAAAATATTCCGGAATGCCGGAACAGGAGATACGCATCGACATGCAGCTTGATAAA
>JBEBXF010000159.1:0-7423 GCA_040391725.1 Eoetvoesiella caeni
CCAGCAGGAACGCGCTGCCCGACACGAAGATGAAGAACATATTGGTGTCGATATAGCGCATGAGCGCGCCCGCCACGAAGGGCCCCAGCCCCGCTCCCAGGCCATAGGCCATGATGACGATGGCGCTCAGCCCCACGCGCCGGTCGGGATCCACATTGTCGTTGGCGAACGCCGTGCCGATGGGATACAAGGGAAACTGCAGCGCGCCAAAGGCGCAGGAAATCGCAATCAGCGCCCAGAACGGCAACACCCACCAGCCCCATAGCGGAATGCCTATCAACGCCAGCAGCGCGGCGTTGAACCGCTCCAGCCCGACGCGATTGACGTGATCGGAAAGCTGCCCCAGCGGCCACTGCGCCACCAGGCCCGCCGCCACGGCCGCCGCCAGGAACCACGCGACCTGATCGCTGGAAAGCCCCTGCTTGACCGCGAACACCGGCGCCAGCCCGTAGAAGGCGCCGGTCAGATTGCCGGCGATAAACACCACCAGAAGCGACATGGGCACGCGCTTCAGATAATAGCGGATCATGATGGGCGCCGGCACGGGCACGGCCGGATGCAGGCGCCGGGTCAGCGCCACCGGCACCAGACCCAGCACGGAGCAGATCGCGGCAAACACCAGCGGTTCGTAATTGAGCCGGGGAAACAGCGTCAACGAAAGCTGGCCCAGCACCGTGCCCAGCCCCGATACCACCATGTAGAACGCAAACACCCGGCCGCGCTGATGGTTTTCAGTTTGCTCGTTCAGCCAGCTTTCAATCACCATGAACTGCGTGACCATGGAGACGCCCACAATGAAGCGGAACAGCAGCCACAGCCACAGATTATCGAGCAGCGCCTGCGCCAGCACCATGGTGGTCACGACGGCCGCACCCGCCACGTAGGCGCGGATATGCCCCACCTGCATGATGAGCTTGTGTCCGCTGCGCGCGCCCAGCACCAGCCCCAGGTAATACACCGCGATCAGGCCGCCCACCCAGAGCTCGGACACGTGAGCGGCGGTCAGGCGCAGCCCCAGATAGGTATTGAACAGCCCCGTGCCCAGCAGCAACAGCAGCGTGGCCAGGTACAAGGAAAAAAAGGAAGCGACCGTATTCAGCATCGGCACGAAAGGCGATTGCTCGGCGCGGCGCCGGCGATCTTCAGATGAGCGTCGGCCCAATCAGCGGCATCGGGACGAAGTATTGACATGAAACGCGGCCTTGAACGAACCCGCGGGCGGATCGCCCACCCCGCCCGCGTGAAGCGGGCGGGTGCGGCCGGATGGATGCCGAAACCGGTTAAAGCTGGCCCAGCAACGTGCCGGCATCGCTGATGCTCAACTCGCCGCCCTTTTCCGCATTGAGCTGGGTTACCACGCCGTCCTTGATCAGGGCCGAATAGCGGCGCGAACGCACGCCCAGGCCGCGAGCGGTCAAGTCCAGTTCCAGGCCCAGCTTTTTGGTCCATTCGGCGCTGCCGTCGGCCATCATCCGCAGGCGTCCATTGACGTTCTGGTCGCGGCCCCAGGCGCCCATGACGAAAGGATCGTTGACCGACAAGCACCAGATTTCATCCACGCCCTTGGCCTTGATTTTGTCGGCCAGCTCCAGAAAGCCCGGCAGGTGCTTTTCGGAACAAGTCGGCGTAAACGCGCCGGGCACGGCAAACAGCGCTATGGTTTTACCCTTGACCAAATCGCCAACCTGAAAAGTGTTGGGCCCCAGCGAGCAGCCTTGCGACTCGACCTCGACGAACTCGGCCAAGGCGCCATCTGGAACACGATCGCCAACTTTGATAGACATGATTTTCTCCGTTACTTTAGACAGATTGGTGATTAGCAAAAAACGCAGTACACAGCCTATCACTTTTTGCACCGTGGCGTCATCCCCGCCAATCAAGGCTTCGCGGGCAATTCGGGGGGTCGTGGATGGGCAGGAAAAAACACGCAGAACGCAAGAAACCCGCATACTCCGATACATTTGCACACGAGGTCTTCATGCTTCTGTAAAGTTTGCCCGTCACAATAACGACTCGTATCGGACGTCTGCCACGACAGGCAGCGCGGGAAGCTCGGCCGCCGCCTGCCCAGAGTCCAACCGCTTTCAATGTACATCCGCCCCGCGGCGCCGCTCGGACCCCGGACGCGATGTTTTTTTATAGGGAGTTCACCTTGATACTGCCTAAATTATCCGCCGCAATCTTGTCGATGAGCTTTCTGGGAAGCGCCTACGCCGGCGTCGACCAGGATACCAGCCTGGATCAGTGGGTCGTCATTTCGGGCGCGACCAACGGCGCCGCCGATGTCTTCGGCGTCAGCCCGGAAGACATCGACCAGCACCGCCACACCGCGCTTGCCCACTTGGTGCGCTATGCCCAGGAGCACGGTCTGCAGGTCACCGAGTTCGACCAGTTGTTCGAGCGCGGCCAGGTGGAAGGACGCAAGCTGGTCGAAAAGCACGGCAGCCTGGTTGCCGCTGCCAGCAAGGACTTCGTCACCGGCTTCATGCACGACAAGAACATCGAATACCAGAACGTCAAGAAGGCCCTCGACACATAAGGCCTTGCCGCCGCCTGGCAGCCACACAGCACACAGCACACAGCACACAGCACACAGGCAGGATCGCGTATAGTATAGGAATGATTCCGGCGCCGGATGCGGGCATATGCCCCATGTGCCAACGCCATTCCTTTATACGCAAACATGAGTCAATCCTCTACTTCGGCCGAGCTCGAGCTTAGCCATCTGGACGAATCCGGGCAGGTACGCATGGTGGATGTCAGCAACAAGGTTTCCACCTTGCGCTGTGCCATCGCCCAGGGCAAAGTGCGCATGAGCCCGCAGGCCTACGCCCTGCTGTCGGCCCACGAAAACGGCAAGGGCGAGGTGCTCAACACCGCCCGCGTGGCCGGCGTGCTGGCCGCCAAGCGCTGCGCCGAGCTCATCCCCCTGTGCCACAGCCTGCCGCTGAGCTTCGCGGGCATCGAGTTCGCGCTCGACGACGCCGCGCACAGCATCACCGTCAAGGCCACCTGCCGCACCGACCATAAAACCGGCGTCGAAATGGAAGCCATGACGGCATGCAGCATCGCGGCGCTCACCATCTACGACATGTGCAAGGCCGCCGACAAAGGCATCGTCATCGAAGACATACGGCTCAGCTACAAATCCGGAGGTAAAAGCGGTGAGTGGCACGGCAATTAAGGTTCTGTATTTCGCCCAGGTGGCCGAGCTTACCGGGCTGCGGCAAGAAACCTGGCCCGTCAAAGCCCCCCTCAGCGGGTCGGAATGGCTGGCGCAGCTTGCCGTCCGCTATCCGCAGCTCGAACCCGTGCAGCGCCTCAAGCTGGCCGTCAACCAGTACCACGTCGGCCACGATGCCGCCATCCAGCCAGGCGACGAGGTCGCGGTCTTCGAACCCGTTACCGGAGGCTGACATGGTCGTCGTCCAGGAAGCCGATTTCGATTCCGCCGAGCTTACCCGGCAATTGCGCGAAAACGCAGCCGGCAAGGCCGGCGCGCTGGTCACCTTTACCGGATATGTGCGCGACTACGCCCCCGGCCAGCCCACGCAAACCTTGTTTCTCGAGTATTACCCGGGCATGTGCGAGCGCGAAATCCAGGCCATTTGCGACACGGCGCAAACCCGCTGGGACACCCACGAACCCGTCGTCGTGCATCGCCACGGCGAACTGCACAGCGCCGACCAGATCGTCTTCGTGGCGGTGGCCTGCGCCCACCGAGGCAATGCCTTCAAGGCTTGCGAATACATCATCGACGCCCTTAAAACCCGCGCTCCGTTCTGGAAGCGCGAGACCCTGGCCGATGGCAAGCAGTTCTGGGTGCAGCAGCACGACGCCGACGCGCAAAAAACCAATCTTTGGCACACCGCCACCCCAGGAAATTCATCATCGTGAGCAAAGCCGACCCCAGCAAGCCCCAGGCCTCCCTGAATATCGCCGTATTGACCATATCCGACAGCCGAACCAGCGCCAACGATACGTCGGGCGACTATCTGGCCGAAAGCGTCGTGGCCGCCGGCCACCGCTGTGTGCAGCGAACCATCAGCTCGGGCAATCTTTACCATATCCGCAAAATCGTCAGCGACTGGATAGACGATCAAAACATCCAGGTCATTCTCAGCAATGGCGGAACGGGTTTTTCGCATGACAAATCCACCGCCGCCGCCATCACGCCCTTGCTTGATGCCAGCATCTCGGGCTTCGGCGAACTGTTCCGCCACCTGTCGTGGCAGGAAATCGGCTCGTCCACGCTGCAATCCGATGCCTTCGCGGGCACGGCCAACAATACGCTTCTGTTCTGCATGCCCGGCTCCACCGGGGCCTGCAAGATGGCCTGGGAAAAAATCATCCGCGAACAATTGGACAGCACCCACCGCCCCTGCAATTTCGCCACGCACTATATGAGCTAGCGCGTTGGAACACCCCAGCCTGTCTAGCGGCGGGCTCGGGGGTTCGCCAAACATGCAAGAAGCACGAACCGCCCCCTAGCCGCCATCGACCAATAACCTTTAACTGCCTCCGATTCCCCTATGGATCTGCTCGATTTCGACATTGCCCAATCCCGCCTCGCGCAAGCGGGCAAACTGCCGCAAAGCACCGAAACCTGCTTGCTGCGCGCGGCGCGCGGACGCGTTCTGGCCGAAACCATCATGGCGCAACACGACCTGCCGCCGGCCGACAACAGCGCCATGGACGGCTACGCCATCCGCTACGCCGACTACCAGCCCGGAGCTTCCTTTCCGGTGCAGCAACGCTGCTTCGCCGGCCAGGCCCCCGAAACCCTGCAGCCCGGCAACACCATACGCCTGTTCACAGGCAGCCTGCTGCCGCCCGGCGCCGACACCGTCGTCATGCAGGAAGACTGCACCGAAACCGACAATATCCTGACACTGCGCGAAGCGCCGCGAAAGGGCAGCCACGTCCGCCTCCGGGGCGAAGACGTGCAAAAAGGCCGGCGCCTGCTTTCCGCCGGCACCCTGCTGGACACGGCCCAGATCGCCGTGCTTGCCTCCCAGGGCCTGCAAAGCGTTGCGGTTTACCCCAAGCTCAAGATCGGCATCCTCAGCACGGGCGACGAACTGGTCGAACCCGGCCAGCCGCTGCAGACTGCGCAAATCTACAACTCCAACGGCCCGACCCTGGCCGCCCTGGCCGAAAAGCTGGGCGCCGAAGTCGTGCACGTGCTGCATGCCGCCGATACCCACGACTCACTGCGCGATGCCTTCACACGGCTTATCGGCGATTGCAACCTGGTGCTGACCGTGGGCGGCGTCTCGGTGGGGGAAAAAGACCTGGTCAAGGCCACCATCGAGCAAATGGGCGGCAGGGTCGACCTCTGGCGCGTGCGCATGAAACCCGGCAAGCCTGTGGCGCTGGCCCAGGCGCACGGCACGCCCGTGGTCTGCCTGCCCGGCAATCCCGTCTCGGCCTATGTTGTCTTCACCTTGCTGGTCTCGCCCATGATCCGGGCCATGCAGGGCCGCGAACATCTGCTGCCGGAAGTCAGCTACGGCAAGCTCGACAGCGCCACCACGTTCAATGAAACACGCGAAGAATTCATTCGCGTGCGGGCCAGCCACGCCATTGACGGCTCGACCAGCCTGTCGCCCTACCCGCAGCAGGGCTCGGGAGTGATAAGTTCCTTGCCCTGGGCCACCGGCGTGGCCCGCATCCCCGCCAATACCTTGGTCGGCAACGGCGACACCGTGACCTACTACGACTTCACCCACTGGCAGATGTAAAAAAGGGCGGCAAAGGGGAAGCCCCCCAGGCCGTGTGCTATGCAACTGGGGGAGGAATGATTTTCTGGGCGTGGGCGAGGTCTTCGGGGGCGTTGATGTTGAAGAAGCTGGCTTCGTCCGCGGGAAACTCCGTCCGCACGGCGCCGTTCTGTTCTTGCCAGACCTGCACCTTACGCCCGCCGCCGAGCAAATAGTCACGCAGGCTGCCGAGCGTGCGGCAATGAGCCAGCATGCACAAAGGGTGGCAGCCATCTCCACATGAGGCATAGGCAATCGGCGCGTTCTCCTTCAGCGCCCTGGCGGCCAGGCGTTCCAGCAAATCCACCGGCGGCGCCGGCACATCCACCGGCAGCGACAACAACCACGGGGTGCTTGCCCTGGCCATGACACTGGCCAGGCCCGCCAAAGGACCCAGGTTCACGCCCAGGGCGGGGTCGTCACCGATCACTTGACCATAGCGCCCGTAAGTCTCGATGCCGCGGTTCGCGCTGATATACAGGGCTCCAACTCGAGGCGCCAAATAGCGGTGCCCCCAGGCAACCAGAGGTTCTCCATGCAAGGTCAAAAGGCCTTTTTCAACGGGCTCGCTTGCGCCGTTCTGCATGCGGCGGGCCTGGCCGCCGGCCAGTATCACGCCGCTGATGGTGTCGCGCTGGATCATGGGCAGCCCGCGCTATCCGCCAATGTAGCTCATTTCGACCTTGTGCAGCGGCACCGTGTCGCGGCCACGCAATTCGGAATAATGGTCCTCCCGCCCCCGCCACACTCTGGCCAGACGCTCCGCGAGTTGTTCATCGCTGGCCCCGCCCCGCAGCAACGCGCGCAAGTCGTAACCATGATCGGCAAACAGACACAGGAAAAGCTTGCCCTCGGGCGAAAGACGAGCCCGCGTACAGTCGCCGCAGAACGGCTGCGACACACTGGTGATCAGGCCGATTTCCCCGGCGTCGTCCAGATAGCGCCAGCGCGCAGCCACTTCGCCGCGATAATCGGCCTGTAAAGGCTCGACAGGGAACTCCTGCTGGATCAGGCGCAGGATTTCCGCGCCCGTCACGACTTCTGCCAGGTTCCAGCCGTTGGTCGAGCCCACGTCCATGTACTCGATGAACCGCAAAATGTGGCCGGAATGGCGAAAATGCCGCGCCATGGGCAGGATCTGCCCGTCGTTGAGCCCCTTGCGCACCACCATATTGACCTTGACGGGCAATCCGGCCCGGGCGGCTTCCTCGATGCCGTCCAGGATGGTGCGCACCGGCACGCTGCTGTCGCTCATGCGCTCGAACAGCGCGTCATCCAATGCATCCAGGCTAACGGTGACGCGGTTCAAGCCCGCCGCCTTCAACACGCCGGCCTTCCTGGCCAGCAAAGTGCCGTTGGTGGTAAGGGTGACGTCAATGGGCCGCCCGGCGGGCGTGCGCAGTTGGGCCAGCATGCCGACCAGCCGTTCAAGGTCTTTGCGCAGCAGGGGTTCGCCGCCGGTAAGGCGGAATTTCTCCACCCCCAGTTGCGCCGCCGTGCTCGCCACACGCGTGATTTCCTCGAACGTAAGCAGATCGGAGTGCGGCATGAACTGGTAGTCGGCGCCGAACACCTCGCGTGGCATGCAGTAGGTACATCGGAAATTGCATTTGTCCGTGACCGATATGCGCAGGTCGCGCAATGGCCGGCGCCGGGCGTCG
>JBEBXF010000160.1:0-7417 GCA_040391725.1 Eoetvoesiella caeni
CAAGCCCCATAAAAAAGCCGGGATGGATTGCATGACGACCACGATCGTATCGGGTACTACCCCCCAGCGCTTGCCATACAGGGAATACGCAAACAGCGCCAATGGAAAGCTGATGATCAACGCAATGCACA
This sequence comes from Eoetvoesiella caeni, assembly GCA_040391725.1. Taxonomy (GTDB): domain Bacteria; phylum Pseudomonadota; class Gammaproteobacteria; order Burkholderiales; family Burkholderiaceae_B; genus Eoetvoesia; species Eoetvoesia caeni_A. Next base: position 132 of record JBEBXF010000160.1, read on the forward strand.
GCGCCACCGCCACCAGCTCCAGCGTGACGGGCAAGGCTTTTTCAATCAGCAGCACCACCGATTGCTGATACAGGAAAGAATGCCCAAGGTCGCCGCCCAGGGCTTTTTCGAGCCAGATGTAGAACTGCACGTACAGCGGCTTGTCGAGCCCCAGCGCCGCGCTCAATGCCTGCGCTTCCGCCCTCGTGGCCGAAGGCGGAAGCATCATGCCCAACGGATCGGAGGGCAAGGCCCGCAATACGACGAAGACAACCAGCGACAGCAATACAAGGATGGGAATTCCCGCCAACAGGCGCTGCAGCAATACGGTCAGGGGTGTTCGATGCATGCCTTGGCACCCGTCAGCACTTGTGAAGAAAATCGCGGCGGCGCCGGTGCGTCGGGCACCGGCAGGAAAGCCGCCGGACTACTTCTTCCATGAATACAGCCTGGGGGAGATATAGCCGTTGCCCTGCAAAGGCACGTTGCAGCGCGAGTCGTGAGCCAGGGTATCCACCCCTTGCAGCAGCGGGATGACCCAGGACTTCTCGGACGCCTCCTTGAGCAGTTCACGGTAGCCGGCGATACGCTTGGCCTCGTCCACTTCGCTGAACAGATGGTCGATGCGCGGACCCAGCGAAGCATCGCGCCACATCGAAAAGCGCAGGCGCGGGTCGAGAATGCGCCCGGCGCCGTTGTCGGGATCGCCCGTGGCATTGGCCCAGTTGTACAACATGAGGCCCGTCATTTTCTGATTATGGCTTTGCTCCATGGCCTTGGCCGCCGTGGTGACCTCGACCGCGGCGTCGATGCCCACCTTCTTCCACATGGAAGCCAGCACACGCGCCATGTCGTAGTCGTTGGGAAAGGTGCCGTTGGTGGTGAACAAGGTGATCTTCACCGGATTCTTGAGGCTGTACCCTTCTTTTTCCAGCAACTGCATGGCCAGTTTCTGGTTGTACGGGAACACATAGTCGTCGACGTGGGCGGGCGAATTCTTGATGGCGACCACGGACAGCGGAACCGCCTTGCCGGCGTACAGCGCCTTGGACAAGGCGTTTTTATCGATGGCCAGGTGCAGGGCCTTGCGCACATTGTCGTTCTCGAACGGCTTCACGTAGCTGGGCACCTTGACCATGTACATGGTGGAAATGGGATAGATTTCGCTGGTGATGCCCGGCGTCTTGCCCAACCTTTGCGCTTCGCGTATGGGCAGGCCGGTGGCCAGCGTGGCGCGCTTGGACTCGACCAGGGCAACCCGCGACGACGCTTCGGGGGTGAACAAAAAGACCACGTTCTTGATGGCCGGCTTTTTCCCCCAATAGCCGTCGTAGGCTTCCAGTACCAGGCGCGAACCGCGCTGGTACTGGACGATGCGGTACGGCCCGGCGCCTATGGGCTTGGCCAGGAAACCGTCCATGCCCACCTTTTTTATGTATTGGCTGGGCAGGATGAACGCGGCCAGGAAGCCCAGGAAAATGGGCGCGGTGGGCGTGGGCTTGCTGTACACCAGCACCGCCTGGGTGGGCGAGCTGATTTCGACGTCCTTCAAGGTGGGAAACATGCCGCGGATGGCCAGCTTGGCGTCCTGGGCCGGATGCTCCAGCAGGCTCCACTTGACGTCGTCCATGGTCAGTTTGCTGCCGTCGTGGAACGTGATGCCATCATGCAGCGTAATGGCCAGGCGCTGCTTGGCGCCGTCCTGCCACTCCCATTTGGAGATCTGCATGGGCTCGAGCTTGAGATCCGGCGAATAGCGCAGCGGCGTGTCGAACACGGTGGCGTAGATGGACTGGGCGCTGGGCAGGGTAAGCGCGGTGGGATCCCAGGAAGGCACGTCGCTGGGATATGAAATGATCAGCGTGTCCTGATCGGCGGCGCCCTGGGCCAGCAGTTCGCGCATCGGCAGCATGGAGGCGGCCAACGCGGCGGCTCCTCCGGCCAGGAAAGACCGGCGGCCGGCCTTGATTTCGTCTTGCATACAACCCTCCATGACTCAATGGTGTTTCCCTGGCGGAGCGAGGCATCGCCCTGTTTGGAAAGCGGTTGGGAAGAACAATCTTTTTTCAGCTACTTTATAGAACGAAAACCACCCTGTCGATATACCGAAGAACATGCCAGGGCAGTTTTTGCTTTGGGAGCGGCCCAGCGGCAAAAATATGCCCCCACGCTGCGCCGCGGATGCGGCTTGCTGCCCCCCAAGGGGGCGCCTTTTGCCTTGGGGCGGCCCGGCGGCAAAAAATGCCCTCACGTCGGCGCGCCGGTGCGTATGCCCGCCTGCTCCAGCAAGGGCAGCACGCGCTCGCAAAAGAACGGCAGTTCCTGGCTGTAGTTCACGAACGTCAAGGCGCTGCCCTCGAACCCCGCCTGGCGCATGCGCACCAGCTCCTGGGCGATCTGCTCGGGCGTGCCTACCAAGGGATAGGTGCCCGTGCCCGCGGCAAAGCGCTGCCGGTATTTACGGTAGGCGATTTCGTCGTGGCTGCGGCTGAACGCCTGCTTCTGGCGCATCATGTAGTCGACGGCGCCGGTATCTTCCTGCTCGACTGAATAGTATTGATAGTAGTCCCGGGCCTCTTTCTCGGTTTCGCGGCACACCACGTGGGCCACGGTATAAACCCCCATTTCACGCCCCGCAAGCGTTGCCCGCTGCTGCATGTCGGCGATCTGGGCCTTGCCCGCCTCCATGTCGGTGAAGGTCGTGAACAGGAAGTCGCAATGGCGCGCGGCAAAATCGCGGCCCGGAGGCCCGAACGCCGCATTCATGGTTACCGGCCTGGGCCGCTGCACCGACGAAGGACTGGTCACGGCGTGGTGCAAGGTGTAGTACTGGCCTTCGAAATCCAGCGGCGCATCGGCGTTGTACAGCTTGAACAAAATATCGGCCCACTCGGCGGCCTGATCGTAGGGACGCTCGACCAGTTTTCCGCCGAACATGGCGAACTCGTCCGGATTCCATCCGCAAACAATATTCAACCCCGCCCGGCCGTGGCTGATGTGATCCACGGTGGCCAGGGCCTTGGCCGCGTACAGCGGATGCACCAGCGGCACGTGCACGGTCATGAACAAGGCGATCCGCCTGGTGGCGGCCGCCAGGCCCGCCGCGAACGTGAACGTTTCGAAGGAATGCTCGCGCGCCTTGGTCTCGCCCCCGAACCCCTTCCAGCGCGCAATCGGAAGAATGAAATCGAGCCCGGCTCGATCGGCGATCTGTGCGGCATCCAGAATATCGTCCCAGCCCGCCTTCCAGCGTTCGGGCACCTTGGTCAGCGCCGATCCCCCGTCGGCGTTGGACGAGAAAATTCCCAGCTTGAAAGTATCTGGTCTCAACATTGGATTCATGGAACTCATTGCCGCATCCTCGGATTGAAAAGCATCGTATTCGGCCAACTTGCAAAACAAGCGCCGGGGTCAGCCGGGCTTGCCCGCAAGCGGGCCGGCGCCGCCGAACACGCAGTCGGTGCGCATGGCCTCGTGTGTATTGGTCTGGCCGATTTGCGGCAGGGAAAGATAATCGGCCCGCATCTCGGCGCGTATGGGCGACTGCAGCGCCGCCTGCAGACCGGCCACGCTGTCGAACACCACCTTGTTGCGCTGGATGGCGCTTCCCTTGGGAAGGTCCAGTCCGCTCAGCCAGTCCAGCCGCGTGTAGATCTCGACCTGGCGCACGCCGGGCATGCGGCCCATGAGCGGAACATGCGAGGCCATGTAGTCGGACAGCCATTGGTCGTGATCCTGTCCCGATCCGTAATAGGCGACCAGATACGTGCAAACCGCCGAGTCCGCCCCGCCCCCGGCATCCGGCGCCTGGCCGGCGACGGGCACGGCGCGAACCACCATGGCCTGCTGGCTTTTGGCCTGCACCGGGCCCAATGAAGCCTCCAGGCCCGACAGCAAGCCGGACAGCCCCGCCTGCCGCGCGCACGCCGCCTCCAGGCTGAACAGCTCGTCGAAGTAGAACTGCAGCACGTATTCGGCCGGCGGCTCCGGCTCGTGGCTTAGAAAGGGATCGTCGACCCGCCCGGGCTGATGCAGCAGAACCTTGCGAAGGCCCTGGACTTGCGGCAAGCGCCGGCCCCAGTCGGGCGGCAGCGCCAGAAGGCCATCGAGGCGGCCCTTCAACCTATACGTTATGAACAGCGAAATCACGTTTTCCCCTTGTCGGCGCCGGGCCCACGATGCAAGGCATAAACTGCTTTCATTTACTGAATTCAGTTTATGTTTCACTCATTGATGCGTCAATCCGGATACTTTTTCATACTGCAAGAAAATTCAGATTCTCTTTGTTTATCAAACCATTGCTTCCAACCTGCCGTTTACCCTAATGGCTCCTCTCAGGAGTCCGCCAAAAAACAGAATTCAGTAAAAAGGGGTTCCCATGACTTCGTCCGGGAATAATTTGCCCCGGTTCAGGATATTGCGCGAATCCAGCGCCAGCTTGATGGCGCCCATGGCGTCCAGGTCGGCGCGGCTGCGCGTGCGCCCCAGTTCCCGCCGCTTCTTCAGGCCGATGCCGTGCTCGGCCGACACCGAACCGTCATACTCGCCGACCAGCCCATAAACCATCGCCTCGACCTGAGCCGCGACGGTATCCGTAGCGCCCGGAACGTCGACGATGAGATGCAGGTTTCCGTCGCCAAGATGCCCATAGACAAGCACCGTGCTGCCCGGCCAGCCGGCATGCAAGCGGTCGGCGCAAGCCTGGGCGGCATCGCCAATATCGCGGATCGAGAAGCTGACGTCGAAGGCGATCAGCCTGGGCATCAGGCGCGGGAACTCGGCCGGCGCATCGCGCACGCTCCAGAACGCCAGCGCATCGCGCTCCGTTGCCGCCACGGCGGCATCTTCAATAATGCCTTCCGCCAGACAGTCCCCCAGCAACTGCTCGAAATCTTCCTGGTGGCGACGACCGCCCCCCGTGCTTTCCAGCAACACGTAATAATGGTGCGGGCCGGCCAGCGGAGGCTTGATGCCCGGCATCTTGGCCAGCACGTAATCGTAGTAGCCCGGCCACATGACTTCGAACGCCGACACACCGCCGGGCAGACATTGCTGGGCACGCCGCAGCAGCGCGGTCACCGAATCGTAGCCGGCCAGGCCGCAGAAGGCGGTCGCCGCCGCGCCGGGCAAGGCGCGCAGCCGCAACACCGCGCGGGTGATCACACCCAGCGTTCCCTCGCTGCCGATAAGCAGGTTTCTCAGGTCGAGTCCGGTGTTGTTCTTGACCATCTTGCGCAAGCCGCCGACGATGCGGCCGTCGGCCAGCACCGCCTCCAGATCCAGAACCTGTTCGCGCGCCATGCCGTACTTGATGACGCGATTGCCGCCGGCATTGGTGCCCAGATTGCCGCCGATGGTGCAAGACCCCCGGGCGCCCAGATCCAGCGCAAACATCATGCCCAGATCGTTGGCCCGCTCTTGAACCGCCTGCAGCGTCACCCCCGCCTGAACCGTCATGGTTCCGGAGGCCTCATCGACCTCTTCGATGGCGTTCATTCTTTCCAGGCTCAAGGCGATATCGCCCTCTTGCGTGCAGGCCCCGCCGGCAAGACCGCTAAGTCCGCCCTGCACCACCACCGGCTGACGGTAGCGATGGCAGACGGCCAGGGCTTGCGATACCTGCTGCGTCGTGCGGGGACGCAGCAATGCCAAAGGCACTGCCGCAGGCAGGCCGCTCCAGTCCGCATGGCGGCGCTGCGCAAGGTCGCCGCCGGCCAGAACGCCGTCCGCCCCCAAGGCGTCCCGAAGGCTCTGCAATACTGCGTCGTGCGGCATGAACGCCTCCATCCCAATCTACGTCCCTTCAACACTTATCAAGAAGATCGCGTTGGGGCCGGAACCACTTGAAGGCAATGCGCCCGCCGTAAGCTTTGCGAGGATGGGCAAGGCCGCGAGGGCCGGTTCCGGCCTCATGCGCGGACTCCCTGCGTCGCCTGCATGAAACCGGCCCTGGCCACGTCGGTGTCGTTGGCGCAAACCGCCAGTTTATAGCCCTTGCCAAAGGCATCCCGCGCCGCGTCCGCGGTGCCGGTATAGATTCCGCAGGGGATGCCCCGCTGTTGCGCCGCCTCGAAAACGCGCCGGCAATCGCGCTCGAGCACTTCCGGGGAACTCGTTCCGCGCGACAGGGCCAGATCGCCCGTTCCGATGAACAAATAGTCGATGCCCGGCACCGCGGCAATGGCTTCGACATTCTCCACCCCCTGCACCGTCTCGATCATGACGCCCACCGCCACGTGATCGCCCGCCTCCAGCATGGCCTCGATGCCTGCCAGCAAAGTGCGCACCCCGCCCGCCGAGCGGATCCCCGCCGGCGGATAACGGCCGGCCATCACGGCGCGGCGGGCATCTTCGGTGGTCTCCACCAAGGGAATGAGCACGGATGAAGCGCCCGAATCCAGAGCCTGGCAAATATGATGCGGCGTATTGGCGGCGCAACGCGCAATGACGGGCACATGCCGCCCGGCCGTTCCCACCGCGGCTTCCAGGCTGTGGCGATCCCACAAGCCATGCTGCAGGTCGAGCACAATCGCACCCGGACGGGCGTGGGCGGCAAACTCGGCCAGCGCGGCATTGCCCAGCGCCAGCCAGATCAAATCGACCGGGCCGTCGCCTGCCAGCAAGGGTTTGAATGGGATGAAGATCATCTTGGTCCTGTTGGCCTTGGGGGTAGCCGGCAGCCAGCCATCCCCCTGGCTGCATGCGGCATGCCGGGCCGCGGCGCTTGAGCGCCACGGTTCATTTTCTTTGAAAAACTGAATTCAGAATAATGCTATTGCCGCCAAAACAGGCTGTCAATCCGGGAAACAACGGAAAATATCGATTTTCATTTTTGAATTACTGGTATTTACCCTTATATCCACGCTAAACAGCACGAAAATGCAAAGTCACTACTTGCTATTCATCACAAACAATATATTGTATATTTCAAGAATACTGTCTTGGCTCGCTCTTCGGGCTTTTACTTCATGCCTCCTATCAGCAACCGCCCCATCCGGACTCAAAGCCTGCGGCTCCAGGTCTACGACGCCCTGCGCGAACGCTTGCAACGGGGCGACATCAAGCCGGTCGACCGGCTGCTGGATCTGGAAATCGCCTCGGATCTGGGCATATCGCGCATGCCCGTGCGCGAGGCCCTGCTGCAATTGACGCACGAAGGCTATCTAGTAGGTACGACGCGCGGCTTCATGCTGCCCACCCTTACCTTCGAGGACATGAACGAGATCTTCGACATCCGCAAGCTGCTCGAGCCGCGCGCCGCCGCCATGGCCGCCCGCGACATCCAGGACGAGCAACTGGAACAACTG
>JBEBXF010000161.1:0-7395 GCA_040391725.1 Eoetvoesiella caeni
AGCCGCCGTGAATATAGATATGCACCGGCGCCGATTTCGATTCGGCGGGGTGAAAGATGTCGAGGCGCTCGCCGGGGGCGTTTCCGTAGGGCAGATCCAGATCGCAGGCAATGGTGTCGCGCGCGCGGGCGCTCTGTTGCGCCCATTGCGCACGATAGGCCTTGAGTGCGTCGGGGGAGATTTTGGCGGCATTATCGTATTCGCGATCAAGGCTCGCCTGATCGTAGGATCTGAAAACGGTGCTTGTCATGGTGTGTCTCGCTTGAGTTCGGTTGTGGAGGCATGCAGCCAGCGCGCCAGCGCGATGGCGCGGTCGTCTTCGCCTGGGAATCCCAGCAACTGCAGTCCAAGAGGAAGACCTGCGCTCTGCAGCAGGGGCAGTGAAATAGCAGGGACGCCCGACAGGGTTCCGGGCACGGCGAAAGACCGGCTTCCTGTGTAGGCGATGTCGGCCTTGGCGGGGCCCGACGACGCCAGCGTAATGAACCCTTGCGTGCGAGCGCGCAGCTTGAGGATGGCGGCGCGCAGCTTGTCGCGGATATTCAGAGCTTCTTCATATTGGGTTCGGGATGTGTTGTCGGCGATTGAAATGAGTTCGAGGATTCGTTCACCGACGAGGAATTCTCCGGTCGCCGCGTAGGCGCGCAACGGCCATTGCGCTTCATAGGCATAGATGGGAATCGACGCTTTGTCCGCTTCGAGGAGAAGATCCTCGAGCTTGCCGATTTCCGGATCCGAACGGCGATCCGCGATGGCGACGCCGGCCGATTGCAGAGCATGCAGCATGTTTTCGAAGGCGGTCTTGGATGCTTCGTCGGTTTCCTGCCAGCCTTTGGTTTCGAGTCGCACCAGCGTGCCGGGCGCCGATGGTGCGGGAAGCTGTGTGCTCGTGGCGAGATCCAGGCCGATCCGCCCTGGCGCGGCAGCGGCGATTGTCGTCGTGATCGCCCAGGCATCGGCCAGATCCAGGGTGAAGACTCCGAGGTGATCGAGCGTCGGCGCCAGGGGCGCGACGCCGTCGACACAAAGCAGGCCGTGCGTAGGCTTGAAGCCGAACACCCCGCAGTAGGAGGCGGGCCGAATGGTGGACGCCTGGCTTTGGGTTCCAAGCGCGGCGGGAACCATGCCGGCGCCTACGGCGGCGGCCGACCCACTGGACGATCCGCCCGGGGTCAGGGTCGTATCGACCGGATTGCGGGTGCGTGGCGAGCGGCCGCAGGCGAATTCGGCCGTTGCGGTCTTGCCGAGGAGCACGCCGCCGGCACGTTTGAGAGCCAGGACGCAGGCGGCATCGCGTCTTGGCTGGAAGCCGGCGAATATCGGACTATTCATCTCGGTTGGCAGATCGCGGGTCTCGATAATGTCTTTGATGCCGAAGGGCATCCCGTCCACCGCTGAAATCGGTCGCCCGGCGCGGTAGCGGACACTGGCGTCGTCAGCCGCGCGGCGGGCGCCGCCGATGTTCAGATTGACGAAGGCATGGATGGCATCGTCGCGCAGGGCGATTTTTTCCAGGCATCGCTCCAGAAAATGGCGTGGTGAATCCTCGCCCGACAGGAACGCGGGAATGTGGCGGGAAAAAGATGGGCTTGCGTGTGCCGGGCCGTGGTCGTTTTCGAGGTTCGGCTTCATCTTCGAGATACCTTATCCATAAGAGCCATAGAGAGCGGGGGATGCCTTCTGCTTGAAGAGCGTCTGCCCCGGTCGGTATCGGCTAGTGGGTTGATGGATCGTCGAGCAGCCGGATCGGCCGCCCTGCGAGATAGGCGGAAATGTTTTCGACCATATCGTGATAGAAGACGGAGTACACCTCCTGCACGGCAAAGCCTAGATGGGGGGTAAGCACCACGTTGTCCAGCGACAAGAGGGGGTGGCTGGGCGATAGAGGCTCTTGGTGAAAGACATCGAGCGCGGCATTGATTTGCCTGGCTTCGAGCGCTTCAATCAGCGCTTTTTCGTCGATAAGAGGGCCTCGCGACGTATTGACGAGAAGCGCGCCTCGCTTCATGCGTTGGATCTGTGCCGCACCGACGAGACCGCGCGTGGCGTCGTTGAGCACGACGTGCAGGCTGATGACGTCGCTGCGGCTGAACAACTCGTCCTTGGCGGCCAACGAGGCGCCGCTTTCCCGCGCGCGTTCGGGCGTCAGGCGGGGGCTCCAGGCAAGAATGTTCATCCCGAAGGCGCGGCCAATATGCGCCACCTGCCGGCCAATGCGGCCAAGCCCGACAATACCCAGGGTTTTCGAATTCAGGGCGGAGCCAAGCGTTGTTTGCCACCTTCCCGAACGCAGCGCGCGATCCTCTTGCGGCAGGTGCCTGGCCGCGGCAAGGATCAGGGCCCAGGTCAGCTCGGTTGTCGGGAATTCGCTGGATCCGCTGCGTGTGCAGGACACTGTAATCCCGCGTTCGTGCGCCGCCGCCAAATCCAGGGTGCGGTTATGCGTTCCAGTGGCGCAGATGAACTTCAGCGAGGGGAGCCGGGCAATAAGGGAGGCCGGAAAGGGTGTGCGTTCGCGCAGTAGACCGATCATGTCGAAATCGCGCAGGGCCTTGGCGGCATCGTTTTCGCTGGAAAAAGGCTGTGTGAATACTTGGATATCCACCTGCTGCTGGATGACGGACCAATCCGCCGCCGTTCGCGCCGCATTTTGATAGTCGTCCAGGATTGCGAGTTTGCGTGTCCCCATGCAATTCTCCGAGATGGTGTTTTTGTGCCGCTGCTTGACTCCTAGTGGTTAATCTACACGGTAATCGATATGTTTTCAATACTATTGTCTACAATATGTTTGTTGGGTTAATATACGCCCAGGGAGGATGCGGGTAATGCCTGCCCTTGAAGCGCCATGATTTATGGTGGCAATGGCTTGTGAAATGGCCGGTACGGCCGTCCAGCTGGGCTGGCGGTGCCCATTTCCGGTGGGGAAACTTGATAAAATCAATGGTTGTGCCAGTGACAAAGAGTATTTCGGTTGCTGTTTCAGTGTGTTGGACACAATGCGCCCATATGCATGGAATCGCGCATCCAAACTTGCCGTTCGACGAAAATGAGAGCGAGTCTAGGAGATAGCCTTGAATAACGACGTGTCGACGTTGCGCATACTTCGGTCTAGTTCCCTTCCGGGGGCTATTCAGCAGGAAATATGCCGAATGATTCTCGACGGTACGTTCGAACCCGGCGACAAGCTCGGCGAAGCCGAGCTTGCCCTGCAACTGGGCGTAAGCCGGGGCCCTATTCGCGAGGCTTTTCGCGGGCTCGAAGAAGCCAAGCTCGTTCGTTTCACGCGCAACCGGGGCGTGTACGTCCGTGAAATCAGCATCCCGGAAGCGACAGAGATCTATACCGTCCGCGCCGGGCTCGATGATCTGATCGGGCGCATACTGGCTCCCCAAATAACAGAAGAGCAACTCAGTGAATTGCGGGGGCGGATCGTTGCCATGGAGCGCTGTTATTCCAGCGGAAATATTCAAGAATATTTTTCCCTCAATATGAGCTTCCACGACCGTATTGCCGAAATGGCGGGTAATCAGAAGCTGCTGGAAATCTACCGCCGGCTCATGAACGAAACGCTGCTTATTCGGCGTAGGGGCTTGACGCGGGGGGGGGGATTCTCCGTGTCGAATCAAGAGCACCAACTGATTGTGGATGCCCTGGCTAGCAAAGATCCAGCTCGGGCGGCTCTTGCCATGACCGAGCACGTAAGGCACGGTCAAGAACGGCTCATGAAGTCTTTGCAAGTGCCCCAGCCGGCCAGTGCCGCGACGGCTTGATCCTGGTTTCCCTTTTTTGATGCATTAGTAGTTTCAATAGCTAGCCTTTGGATATTTCGCCGTGCAAGAATTGTCGTCTATATTATTGTTGACAATATACAATCAGGTATCAATAAACCATATAACTGTTTTCATGTTTGGGGAAAATCCGAAATGATCGTGCCAAGCCCATCCGCCCAGCCGCTGCCCGGGATTACCGTTCAGGCCGTTGACTTCATAGATCAACTTTCCTACGAAATGCTGCCCGAAAAGGCGCTTGAAATTGGGCGCCGCTGCATGCTCGACGCCATTGGTTTATATCTGGCTGGCGCTTCCGAGCCATGCACCCGCATTCTGGTTGAGCAAGCCAGGGAACAAGGAGGGCGGCCCGAAGCATTGTTGCTGGGTGCGGGCGACATGAAAGTTCCTGCCGCCTTGGCGGCGCGCGTACTGGGAACGGCCGGGCATGCGCATGATTGGGACGACACCCAGGTGTCGAGGGATCCGGAGCATATATACGGGCTGTTGACCCATCCCACCGTGCCTCCGTTGACCTCCGCCATCGTGATGGCGCAGCGTATCGGCGGTGTCAGCGGCCGGCAGTTCATGCTTGCATTCCAGGCCGGGTTCGAAGTCGAGTGCAAGATTTCCGAATGGATGCGGCCACGCCATTATCGTCGCGGACATCACTCCAGCGGAACCGTGGGCACTTTCGGGGCGTGCGTGGCGGCGGCAAAACTGCTTGGCCTCGGCCGCAAGGAAACCGCCAATGCGCTGGGCATTGCGGCAAGCCTGGCTGCGGGGATCCGCGTCAATTTCGGCACGATGACCAAGCCGCTGCATGTAGGCAGGGCGGCGGAAAACGGGGTTACCGCTGCATTGCTTGCCGCTCGCGGGTACACGGCCGATGCTCAGGCTCTTGATGGGCCGTGGGGGTTTTTCTCTGTTATGGGAGAGGGCCTGGACGAGTCGAAAGCGCAGGAGGGTTTCGGACGAATCCTTACCATCGTAGAGCCTGGCGTCAGCATCAAGCCGTTTCCCTCCGGCATTCTCACCCACCAGACCATGGACGCCATGCTGGCCTTGATCCGGCAGCACGGCCTGAAGGCCAGCCAAGTCAGGGCGATCCGCTTACATGCGGGCAAGAATATTCTCGAACCCATCCGATACCCGTTGGCGCGGACTCATCTGGAGGCCAAATTTTCGATGCCCGCGCTGTTGGCCATGCTGGTGCTCAAGGGGCGCGCCAGCCATCATGAGTTCAGCGATGCCTTCATCCAGTCGCCGGAAATGCAGGCCATGCAAGGGCTCGTCGAATTGCACAATGATCTCGAAATCGATGCCAAGGGATACGACAAGATTCGTTCGCGCATCGAGGTGGATATCGACGATGGCCGTACCCTGATCCAATGGGCCGACGAAAACTACCGCGGCGGCCCGGACAAGCCCATGACCGATGCCGATGTGGAAGAAAAATTCCGTATCTGCGCGGAAGGTGTGCTCGACGCCGAGCGGCAGGCGCGACTGGTTGAAACGATATTGACCATCGACCAGTTGCCCGACATATCGGCGTTCACCGGCCAGCTTGTCTTCGGCAACGCGGCATGATGGCAGTGTGCTGGGAGCGGGGGTGATGGACGCTCCCAGGATGGGGTTTCAGGCGACTTCGATATCGGCCAGGTTCTCGCGTTTGACCAGCCGTTCGAGCACGCGCCGCGATTGCACCCCGCCCGCGTCGATGTTCAGCATGAGCAGGTGCCGGCCCGGATACTCGGAGAGGTTCTTCTGCTGAGCTTCCAGCACGGCCAGATCCTGGTGAAAGATCTTGCCCTGGCCCTGGCGGATAATTTCCGTTATTTCGGCGTCGTCCGGTTTCCAGTTGCGGGCCATCCCCCAGAAATACCAATGGGTCGTCTCGGTTTCGGGCGTCATGAAATCGACCACGATGGTGCCGATCTTGTCTTGAGGCGCCGCCTCGAAGCCGCCCTTGCCCGCGAAGGCGACGCCGACGTCGATCAGGATGTTGGCCGGAGCGGTGAACCGCGAGATCTGCCATCTGTCCATGAGCTCGTCGGTGGGCATGCCGTTGTAGCGCAATTGAAGCTGGAAAAAAGGCGGTGCGACAATATTGTGCATATACCGGCTGGTGACGATGGTATCGCCTTGCACGACCGTGTTGACGGGAACCTTGTCGATGGCGTGATGGCCGATGCTTTCCGGATGGACATAGGTTTCGTGGGTCAGATCCATCAGGTTGTCGATCATCAGGCGATAGTCGCAATTCAGATGGTACATGCCGCCGCCGTAGGCCCAGTCGGGGTTGTCCGCCCATTCCAGGTGAGGAATGAGCGATTCGTCGGCAAGCTGGGGGTCGCCGGGCCAGATCCAGATGAAACCGTGGCGCTCGACCACCGGGAAGGTCTTGTTGGTGGGGAAGCCCGCCACGCGCTGCATGGGCATCGAGGCGGTCTTGCCGTCGGCGCCCATGGCCAGGCCGTGGTATCCACAGACCAGGTTGCCGTCCTGGACGAAGCCCAGGGACAGGGCCGCCCCGCGGTGCGGACAGAAGTCCTCGACGGCGGCGACTTTGTTTTCCGGCCCGCGGAAAAAGGCGACCTTTTCTCCGCAGATCCGCCGGCCCAAGGGCTTTCCGTCGATTTCATCCGGCGTGCAGCCGACATACCAGGCATTTTTGAGAAACATGATTTGCTCCTTAAGCTGGTGTGCAGCGTGGTTTGCCGCTATTCGGTCTTGCCTGTGTTCAGGACATTCTTGATGGTATCGAATTCGACGTTGTACAACTGACCGTCGACGCGTTCCACCTTGCGCACGTAGATGTTCTGGATAAAGTCGCGGGTTTTTGGATCCAGTGTAACCGGCCCGCGCGGGCTTTCGAAGCTTTGGCCTTTCATGGCGGCCAGCAGGGCATCGCCGCTGTTGACGTCTTTGGCGGTTTTGATGGCGTTATAGATAACGTGCATGCCGTCGTAGCCCGCCACGCCGAAGAAGTTGGGCCGTTTCCCCTTGCTGAGCTTCTCGAAGTCGGCAACGAATTTTTTGTTCATGGCGGAAGGATGGGCCGCCGAGTAATAGTCTGATGTGATGGTGCCCAGTGTTTCGTCGCCGGCTGAATTGAGATAGTCGTCGTCGGTGACGGCGCCGTGGGCCAGCAAAGGAATACCTGCTTTGGCCAGGCCGCGCGCTGCGTATTCCTTGAGGAAGGCCGCGCCGGGGCCGGCCGGCAGCATGACATACAGGGCGTCGGGCTTCAGGTCGCGAACCTTGCGCAGGAACGGCCCGAAGTCGGGGTTGACCACCGGCACGCGAATTTCGTCGATGACCTGCCCGCCGGACCCGCTGAAGAATTCCTTGAAGGCCTTTTCCGACTCGTAGCCGGGCGCGTAGTCGGTAACCAGTGTGACGACCTTCTTAGTGTCGTGCTTGGCGGCCCACACCGCGGTGCCCATGGTTACCTGGGGAATGGTGCCGCTGGTGCGGACGGCATAGGGCGTGGCGTTGATGATGACCAGGGTCTGGGCCGCCATGATGACCATGGGCGTTTTGGTTTGCGTGGCCATGGGCGCGACGGCCCGGGCCAGCGGCGTCAGGCCGAATCCGGCAAGCACGTTGACCTTGCCGGTGACGA
>JBEBXF010000162.1:0-7343 GCA_040391725.1 Eoetvoesiella caeni
TGACCAGCTCCGTGTTGATCGCATTGCGTTTTTCGGGGCGGGTAATCTTTACCTGGGCGACGGCGCCGACGTGCGTGACGGACAACAGGTTGGAGTAATCGGGCTGGCTCATGGTGGCTGGGCTCATAAAAAGAGTAGGCTAAATTAGTTATAAAAAATAATAGTTATTAATTATAAATATTTTCAGGGGATAATCAAGAAAATTCCGGTTGCGACGCGACGTAGGAGGGCGTGGCGGGGCGACGACAAAGATCAATGAAATGCAACGCTTTTTTGGGTTATTCAAGGTAAACTGACAATTATTAATATATGTAAGTATTAAAAAGCGGCGACAAATTTTATAATTGCAGGATACGTTGCTCGACGAGAGCCTTTTTGAGGTGCATCCAGCATGAACCCTCCCAGGAAAATCGACCCGCAGGTTCAAGGCGCCGCTAATGGGAAGCCGCCAAGCATGGCGTCATGGAGCCACGAAACCCGTACGCAGATCGAAGCACAGTATCAAGCCTGGAAGCGCATCAGTGCGAAGATGATCAAAAGCGCCGAAGAACTGTCCAAGGACGTGCCGGCGGCTTATACCAAGGAAGAAATGCAGCAGCTGGGCACCATGCTTGAAAACATGAAGCAGCTTTCCTTATGGATAGGCGGCGAAACGGGGCAAAAAATAGAAATTCTGCATACTGTAGCCAAGCTGGCCTACGAGCGGCATCTGGCGCATTTTGCCGAAGTGCATGCGCCGCAGGATTGAGTTCAAGCCATAACACTGCCCGCGGCCGGAATCGCAGAAGGACGCCGGCCGCCATGGGTGGATGAAATCAGGGCTTGACCCAGCTTCGGTCGGATTTGATTTCGGCGATCTGAATCGTATAGTGCGAGAACAGCTCTTTCTTTCCCAGGGGAATGGCCTTGCGGTGTTCCGCGTTGCTCATCCAGGCGCGCAACGACTCGGCGTCCCGCCAGTAGGAAAGGGTAATGACCTTGCCCGGTGTGTCGCGGCTGACAAAGCCTTCCTTTGAAATAAAACCGTCGATGGTTCTAGCTTCGACCAGCAGCTCCGTGACCAATGCCCGGTTTTGTTCTTCTTTGCCGGGAATCGTTCCGAATTCAATAATACAAACCAGCATTTCTCGTCTCCTTGTCAGGTGTTGCTGCGTACCGTGGTGCATTCGGACGCCAGGTTGAGCGCCTTTTTGTCGATTTTGCCGACCGAGGTTTTCGGCAAGGCGTCGATAAAATCAATATGCGCCGGCAATTTGTATTTGGCCAGGTTCTGGGCGCAGTGATCCAGGAGTTCATCGGCCCTGCAGGTGCCGTTGCGCCGAAGGACGACGAAGGCATGCAGGGATTGTCCGCGATAGTCGTCGCTTCTGGCGATGACTGCCGCCTCGATGACCTCGGGGTGGAGCAATAAAACTTCTTCGACCTCGCGCGGATAAACGTTGTATCCGCCGACAATGACCAAATCCTTCTTACGGTCCTGAATGTACAGGTATCCGTCTTCGTCGAAGACCCCTACGTCGCCCGTATACAACCATCCGTCGCGAAGGGCCTCGGACGTCTCCAGAGGCAGGTTGCGATAGCCTTGCATGATCTGAGGGCCTCTGGCGCGAATTTCGCCGGATATTCCCTGCGGCATCACAGAGCGGCCGGTTTCAATATCGACGATTTCGATTTCCGTGTCGGGCAGCGCGTGCCCCACGGATCCCGCCTTGATGGCGGCATGCGGGCCGTTATAGGCCAATACGGGGCCGGCTTCTGTTTGCCCGTAGCCTTCGAAGATGGGCACACCCACAATGGAACGCCAGCGGTTGAGCACTTCGACCGGCAGGGCCGAGGCGCCGGAATAACACGTTTTTACGGAATGCCAGTTTGTGGTCGCGATTTTCGGATGATCGAGCAGGCCAATGTAGATGGTGGGGCTGCCCGGAAAGATGGTAATGGCATGCGCCTCGATGGCTTCAAGAAGCGCCTCGCGCCGGTAGGCGGGCAGGATAACCAGGGTGCCGCGGCAGCGCGCGGAAAGATACAGCCCCATCGCCATCCCATAGGAATGGAACAAGGGCATGGTGCAGAGTATGCGTTCTTCATCCTCCCGCGTGGGCAGAACGGCTTCCCGCTGCTGCACATTTGCGCGCAGCGAAGCATGAGTCAGGTTTACACCCTTGGGTTTTCCCGACGTGCCGCCTGTGTACTGCAAAATACCCAATGAACCAGGGTCGATGCCGGGCAGGGCCGAAGCGTCGGCAAGCGGGGTGTCCGCCAAGTACCTCCCTTCGTGGCCGACCCATATTGCCTGAATACCGCGCCGGGATAGAAGCGGCTCCAGGACAGTCTGCAGGGTGGCGTCGGCGAGCACGAGATCGAGATCGGCGTCTTCCAGTTGATAAGCCAGCTCCCTCGCGGTGTACGCGGGATTCATGGGCAGCAGTTGAGCGCCGGCGGCCATGACGGCAAAGTGGGCAATGCACGCGTCGATGGAGTTGGCAATGATGGTTCCAATCCGCCCTTTCACCGGCTTTTGGCCGAGAAGCTCGACCGCCAGGCTCAGCGAGGCGTGCGCATACGTGCGGTAGTCGATCTCTTTGGCTTCGCAGACCAGCGCGCGGCGGTCTGGGCTGGCAATGGCGGCGTCCAGCAGAAGCTCGACGACGGATCCTGCAAAACGATCTTTCAATTGGTGCAGCGAGACACTCATCGGCGCGCATCCTCGACCTTGATGACCACGGCCATTGCGGAATCCCCCGCCGCGCATCCTGTGAACAACCCAATGCCGCCGCCTTGCAACTCGAGCTCCTCGATCAGTTCCATGATGGAACGCAAGCCGGTGGGCCCTTGAGGATGCCCCCAAATGAGCGAACAGCCATAGTTGTTGATTTGCATGACGTCGAGCCCCGTTTCCCTGGCCAGAGCGATATCGTTGATGACGAAAGGGTTATGGGTTTTGACGGCGTTCAACTGGGCAACGCTTGTTTGCGCGCGCTCCAGAGCCTGTCTGGCGGCGGGGATGGGCGCGTAGGGCATGAAGGCGGGCTCGGCGCGAGCCTGGCCGAACCCGAGAATTCGCACTTGGATTTCGGGGCGCGAGCTGAGTTCCCGGGCCCGTTCACGAGATGCGACCAGCATGCCGGCATTGCCGTCGGCGGGATGGGTTTGCCCTCCGTAGGTTACGGATCCGCCCGGGGCCACGGGCCGCAGCCTGGCGAGCCCTTCGGGAGTCGATGCGAAAACGCCTTCGTCGCCGTCGATGCGGTTTATGGTTTTGGCCAATGCGGCGTTGGGCACGTCGAATGGCAATGCCATGAATCGTCCTAGGAAGGCGCTGTCGTTTTCGAGCGCGGCTTGGTACTGCCGGTAGCGCTGCAGGACGATCTCGTTTTGTTCCTGCGTGGAAATGCTGTACTTGGAGGCGACATTTTCCGCCGTGGCGAGCATGGAAAGCGACGTGGCGGGGTCTTTTTCGATATTCGCCAGCACCCAGGCTTCGTTTTCGCCCGTGCCGCCAGGCCCCAGCGGATTGGGGTAATAGATTTGCGGGCCGTTGGAAATCCGGTCCGCGGTAATGACCAGCGTGCATTCCGACGTGCCATCCGCGACCGCCTGCGCGGCGGCGGCCAGGCATCTTGCGGACGTTGCGCAAGCCTGTGCTATGTGCGGGCCCGCCAGGTGCGGAGCGCCCATCATCGTGCCGACCCAAGGCAGGCCATAGAAGGCGCCTGGTTGGGGAACGGTTGAACCCAGAACGCCCATATCGATGCGGGATGCGTCGATCTTGCGCTGCGCAAGTGCGTGCCGGGCTACGTGAGCGGCGAATTTCAGGCTATGCAGATGAGCGAAGCTGCCCTGCCATTTTGCGAAGGGCGTGCTCCAGTATGCGCCGTAGGGAATGTAGGCAGGTGTCATTTAGCCAGCCGCCATTGCCCGTTCTTGACTTGAACCATGACGCGCGCGCGTTCGTCCAGCCCGTTATGGTTGGTTGCGGAAATGTTGTAGATGCCGTTGGTGCCAACCAGGCCGGTGGTGTGGTTTTCCAAGGCGTCCCGGATCGCGGCGCGGAATTGTTCCGTGCCGGGCTTGGCGGTTTTGAGCGCGACGCCGGCCGCGTTGTTCAGCAGCAGGTAGGCGTCGTAGGCCCAGGTGGTGAAGGCGTTGACCGGCCCGTCGCCATAGGCTTTTGAATACTTTTCCATGAAATCGGCCGATACTTTCTTGATGGGATCGGAATCGGCAAGATCCTTGTACACGACGACCGGGCCGATGGGCGCCAGCGCGCCTTCCACGCCTTTACCGCCGATACGCAGGAAATCGCCGTTGACGGCGCCGTGCGTTTGATAGACCTTGCCCTTGTAGCCATTGTCGACCAGGGTAATTTGGGGAAGCGCGGCGGGGGTCCCCGCCGCCCCGATCAATACGGCGTCCGGGTGCAGCGACTTTGTCTTGAGGGCCTGAGCGACAACGGAACTATCGTTGCGGGCATAGCGTTCGTTGTTGACCACCTTGAGTCCGTACTTGCCTGCGAGCGAGGTCAGGGCCTTGTAGCAAAGATCGCCCCAGGAGTCCGAATACCCAATGTAGCCCACGGTTTTCACGCCGGTTGCCTGCATGTTTTCAAGTATGGCTTCGATCATCAGGCCGGCGGGCTGGGGCACCACGAACACCCATGGAAACTGGGCGGGCGCGGGCGTGAAGGGAGCCATCGAAATGTGCGGGGTTTTGTTTTCCGCCGCTACACCGGCAATCGCGATGGCGGAAGGCGTGTTGGATGCGGCGATCAGCGCATCGACATGATCTTCGGAAATCAGTTTCTTGGCGTTCTTGATGGCAAGCGAAGGATCCGTGGCATCGTCCAGGATAATGTATTTGACGGGCTCCCCAGCCAGCGTGGGGGGCAGTATGTCGATCACGTTTTTTTCAGGCCGGCCTTGCGAGGAAGCGCCGCCCGTGGCGCTAAGAACGACGCCAACGGCGATGTCGGCGTGGGCCAGGGGGGCGGCGGTAAAGAGGGTGAGGCATGAAAGCACGAACAAAGATTTAGTGCGGGATTTCACTGGGCGTCTCCTTTATTGGTGATGTATGGTTGTTATGATAGGAGCAGCTTTTCCCCGTGGGCGCTTTCGAGAAAAATTACATATGCGTATAACCAAATCCGTATCGCAATGACTCAGGCCGGCATGCATACCCCTCCTGTGGCCTTGAATCGCGTACGTTCCCGGCTGCGTATGCGCCACCTTGTGCTCATCGAGGCGCTGGCGCGGCGCAAGAACATCAGGCAGGCCGCGCAAGACCTGTTCGTCACGCAACCGGCGGCCAGCAAGCTGCTGACCGAGATCGAGGCGATATTCGAAACCAAGCTTTTCGAGCGCACAGCGCATGGGGTGGAAATGACTTCGCAGGGCGAAGCCTTGCTGCATTGGGCGGTAAAAGCGTTGTCCGACATGGACGCCGCGCAGACGGAAATCGAGTCCCTGACGCAGGGATGGGCGGGACGGGTACGAGTGGGCGTGTTTCCCGTCGCCGCGCCTGTGCTCGTTCCCGACGCCATCGTCCTGCTGCGCGACACCCGTCCGCAAATCAAGGTCAGCATGCATGAAGGGCTGGAAGATACGTTGATCCCCATGCTGCAGACGGGGCTGCTCGACTGCATCATCGGGCGGATGACGTCTCAGCCGAATTCGCGTTCGGTATCCACGGAAATATTGTTTGAAGAACCCACGGTCGTGGTCTGCCGGCCCAATCATCCGCTGCTTGGAAAATCAAGCTGGACGGCCCGCGAGCTGAATGCCCATGACTGGGTCCTGCCTTCCACGATTGCACCGCTGTACGCCCTGGTAACGGCCGGGCTCGCCGCCTATTCGGCCGCTGCTCCACGGGTATCGGTGGAAACCTCGTCCATTCTGATGATCCTGGAAATCATCAGGCAGACCTCGATGCTGTCGGCAATTCCCGAAGGCGTCGCCAACAGGTTCGTGCGGGCAGGGCAACTGGCCATCCTGCCCTTGCCGCTATCGGTCAACCTGCATCCCGTCTGCATCATCACGGCAAGCGAAGCCCCGCTCAATGCGGCGACCACCGCGTATCTGGAAGCAATCCGGAAGGTTGCGGCCGGCTACCGGGTGCAGCGGGGGTGAATCGTCCGGCTGGCCGGACTGTTTGAAGCGCATAGTATTGCGCGGAATATGCTTGTGCCGATCCTTACATTTTCGCTGGTTCAGCTGTAATTATGCGAAGGCCTTCCGCTTGCTGCAACTATTTACCTATTTCCGCCCCATGCTGACGTGAGCTTGATCTTCGATTGGTGTAGGGAAGGCTCGGCCTGCGGTATGCCTCTTGTTAGTTTTACTGCGGATAAAAAATAGTATTTGAACCCCTAACAATAGGGCAGTGGCGCCGATGAACCAAGCGCTGATCGGTCTTTCGAGGAATACGAACAAGTCGCCCTGGGAAAGTACGAGCGCGCGCCGGAAATTCCCTTCTACCATGGGCCCTAGAATATATCCCAGCAAGATGGGCGCAACCGAAAAATCGAGGGCAACCAGTATGGCGCCGGCAATACCAAAAAGGGCCACTTCGCCCACCTGGAACAAACTGTTCTGAGTACTGAAGCAGCCAATGGCAATAAAAAACATCGCTGATGGGAGCAAGTATCTGTAAGGTACTCGCAATAACTTGACCCAAAGTCCGATTAATGGAACGTTGAGCAGAATTAACAGCAAGTTCCCGACCCAGAAACTGGCGATTAGTCCCCAGAAAATATCGGGATGTTCGGTAATCAGGAGTGGCCCGGGCTGGATTCCCTGGATCATCAAGGCGCCAAGCATCAGCGCCATAACCGCGTCGCCGGGAATCCCAAGGCTCAAGGTAGGAATGAAGTCTACCTGGGTTTTGGCGTGAGAGGCGGCCTCAGGGGAGGCGACGCCCTCGATTGCACCCTGGCCGAAGCGCCAGGGACGTTTGGATACCTTGTGTTCAAGCGCGTAGGCTACGAAGGTAGTGATAGTTGGGCCTGTGCCAGGCAAAATACCAAAAAATGTTCCCACGGCAGTGCCACGCAGCGTTGGAAAGAATGATTGTTTCAGCTCATCTTTGGTAGGGCGCATATCCTTGAATTTCATTTTCAGGCCCGTACCGATGATCTGCAGACGATTAATGCCCAGCAAGAATTCGCCTACTCCGAACAAGCCCATTGCCAGCGCGACGAGATCCACACCATCCTCGAGATTGATCAGGCCAAAGGTAAAGCGGGTCGTGCCGGTATTTACGTCGGTTCCCGCTATACCAAGCAGCAGGCCAAGCAAAGTCATGGCGATACCTTTGATGGCCGAACCCTTGGACATGGTCGATCCTGC
>JBEBXF010000163.1:0-7335 GCA_040391725.1 Eoetvoesiella caeni
GGGTTCACCAACGGACGCGACTTTGCCCTTAACTACAATTTGGACACCGACTTTCCAAAACTGTTTGCCACCGATCCCACGTACACGGCACCGGCACTTAGTACCGAGACGGCTGAATCTTTCATGACGCCTCCCCACCCGACCAAGCTGGATACCTTGCGTGATCGCGGCGCTAAATTACTCGTCATTCACGGCGCTACTGACGGCGTTTTCTCCATCGACGACACACGCAACTGGTACGAAGGCCTAATGAAAGAAAACGACGGCGATGCCAGCAAGTTCGCACGCTTTTTCCGTGTCCCAAGCATGGGCCACGGCAGCGGCGGCCCGTCCACCGACCAATTCGACGCACTGCAAGCGCTGATAGAATGGGTGGAACACGGCACGGCACCTGACCGTATCATTGCGCAAGCACGAGGCCCCGGCAACCCCGGCGGCGTCAACACCGAAGTTCCCACCGATTGGGCACCCGACCGCACGCGTCCTTTATGCCCATATCCTCTAGTCGCCCGTTACAACGGTAGCGGTGACATAGAACGAGCAGAAAACTTCAGTTGCCAGAAATAAGAGCAATTGCAACAAGGCTAAAAATAAAGTCTGTCGAGGATTCAGTGGGGAAGTATTTTTGAGGAATGAAGCAAAATCCATCAAAAACCTCCCCCATTCCTCTTATCTGCTGGATTTCGGGAAAGAAAGCCAAGTGTCACTAGAAAAGTTGGCCAACCGTAGGACTTATAGAAATGACCGCCTGATCAACGGTCATTTTTTAGTCAGCGCAAGGCCTACGCAGCGTGCTTTGTCATCTGAAGCCGACACAAGTGTAGTAGGGTTCGACGCACGCCTATTAGCCTACCCTCTCGTGTTAAAGCGGAAACTGCTTCTATGATTTCACGCAGCAGTTTCCAGGACACCTGCTTTGCTATTTGCAACTCGGTGTTGGATAGTAGTCGGCCCAAGCTAAGCCCCAATACACTGCCACTTGCGCTCGCATGCTGTGAAGCCAATAGATGTTCCCGTGGGTCTTCAAGCCAGCACACAGGATAGTTGACCTTGAATGCCAGGGCTGCCACCGCTAGTTCCTCGGAATGCAGATAGCTCATTACGCTAAAGGCTCCTCCGATGTCTGGCGCGACGACGCGCAGGCGGCGCTCGGCTAGGCCAAGGTATTCGCCAAAATGCTGCAGATGATGTGCGAAAATTGGGTGGAGATGCAGACCACCAGCTCGTCCCGTCGTGCATCGTAATAGACCAGCACGCCCGTCCCTCCAGGGGCACGGCGGCATAGCGGTTTAGCCGGTTGCGCATGACCACCATCTCGGTCGCCGCCCGCACGGCGTCCAAATCGCCGACGCGAATGGTCGATTTGAGCACCAGATTGTCCGGTTACTGTCACTCTTCACGGACGCGTGGTGACGAGGCGTCTAGAACCTGCGCCATGTCGGCCACGATAGACAATTCGTCGAAATCGACCATGATTTGCTGGACAAGGTCTTCAGCCTGGGCCGGGTTTGGCCAACAAATATGGCAATGGGCTCGCCAACGAAACGGACCTTGTCTCGCGCCAACGGGTAATGGGCGAAGGTCTTGCACCCCGACGTCGTCGAGAGGGCGACAATGGGTTTGGCATGGGCCAACGGGCTTCTCAGGAACGCGACGTCTTTGAGCCCTGGAAACGCGAGGTCGCCGATATGCTAGCCCCAACCCAACAGAAAGCGGGTGCCTTCGTTGCACTTGAGCGGCACGCCAATGCCCTTGTGCTCTTCAGTCATAGTTCTCATCCATTCCGTCCGCCCAAATATGACTGCTGGACGTAATCGCTCTCCAGCAGCTCAGAGCTTTTTCCCTCTAGCGCCAAGCGGCCGGTTTCAATTACATAGGCCCGGTCAGACATCTGCAGCGCCAAGACGGCATTTTGCTCGACCAGCAGAATAGTGACCCCGGTGCGGTGGATCTCGCGGATCAGGTCGGCCGTATGGTCGATCATGATAGGTGCAAGCCCAAGGGAAGGTTCATCAAGAATCAGCATTTTCGGATTGGACATCACTGCACGACCGATGGCCAGCATCTGCTGCTCGCCGCCGCTCAGCGTGCCGGCATATTGCTGGCGGCGCTCCTCGAGGCGCGGGTAGAGATCGTAGATGCGCCGCAGCCCGGCCTGGGGCGAGCGTGCGCGCCGATGCACATAACCGCCCAGCAGCAGGTTTTCCTCTACGCTCATGAAGGGCCAGACCTTGCGCCCTTCCGGGCTGTGTGATATACCGGCCCTGACGATGGCAGGCGGCGACCAGCCGTGGATTTCCTGGCCTTCGAACTCGATGCGCCCGTGTGCTGGCTTGAGCAGCCCCGAAATGGTGCGCAGCGTGGTGGTCTTGCCGGCGCCGTTGGCACCCAGCAGCGTGACAAACTCGCCCTGCTCCACATGCATGGAGAAATTGAAGAGAGCTTGGCGTCGGCCGTACAGGATGTCGATATTTTCAAGCCGCAACATTAGCTGCTCCTCGGCCCAGGTAGGCCTCGATGACGGACGGGTTCTTTTGAATCGCAACGGGCTCTCCCTCCGCAATGAGCTTGCCGTGGTCGAGAACGACGATGTGATCGGAAAGGCTCATTACCATTTTCATGTCGTGTTCGACCAGAAGGATGGTAATGCCCGAATTGCGCAGCCGCTTGATTAGAGCGATCATGCGCGCCGTCTCCTCGGGGTTCATTCCCGCGACGGGCTCGTCCAACACCAACAGCTCGGGTTCGGCGGCAAGAGCGATGGCCACTTCAAGCAAGCGTTGCTCGCCATACGATAGATTAGCCGTGAGTTCACCAACGTCCCGCGCCAACCCCACCTGACGAAGGCAGGCGGCGGCGCGGGCCTCCAGGCCCATGTCGGGCAGCCCAAGAAAGGCGGCCCGCGCAATGCGCCCCCAATTCATGTTCAGCGTGCGGTGAAAGCCCGTCATGACCGCATCGCCAATGGTCATGCTTTGCAAGCCGCGTGTCGTCTGAAAGGTGCGGATGATGCCCATCCCGGCGATTTGGCTGGGCAGCATCTGGCGCGGCAATTCGGCGCCGTCGAACACGATGTAGCCGGAGCTGCGCGCAATAAAGCTCGTCAACAAGTTTAGCGTCGTCGTCTTGCCCGCGCCGTTCGGTCCGATGAGGCTGACAATCTGGCCGCGCTGCACCTCAAAGCTGACATTGTCGACAGCAACCAGCCCGCCAAAGCGCACGGACAGATCCTTGACGCGAAGTAGCGGCCCCGCCGGCGTTGCGCCGGTGCGCGAGCGGGCAGACGGCAGCGCCGCCAGCCGGACTTCGTTCAACCCAGCGACAGGGGCAGCCGTTTTGATACTGTTGTCGGCTATTGTCGACGTTGCGGCTGTCCAGTCGGCAGTGGCCGCGGCTACTACAGGGTGCCCGGCTCTATGATCGCACCCCAGCCGCTTGCCGATCAGCAATACCAAGCCCTGCGGAAAAAGCAGGATGGCACCGACCAAGACAGCACCGAAAATCGGCTCGCGCAGGGACTCATGCAGGCGGAGTACTTCAAGCAAAATAACCACCAGCAAGCTGCCGATAACCGGCCCCGTCACTGTGCCGACGCTGCCTATGATGACCATGACGAGAATCATTATCATGATGTGGAAGCCGAATATTTCGGGGCTGACGAAGCTCACGTAATGAGCGTAGACGGCACCGGCGATACCGGCGATGGCCGCCCCCAGCACAAAGGCCAGCATGGAATAGCGGTACTCGTTGATACCCACGGCCTGCGCCAGGAACTCATCTTCGCGTATGGCCACCATGGCGGCGCCCACCGGCGAATTGACGACCCGCCACACCACGTAGACACTGACGATGGCCAGGGCTAGCGTCAGCCAGTAGAAGCTGGCCTTGGAGCCGAACAGGTGGAAGTCGCCCCAGCCCTGATGCAGCACCGGCGACACCACACCCGACAGGCCCATGGGACCGCCCGTGATGTCCACCAGATTGTTGGCGAACAGTTGCAAGATCGCCGCAAACGCCAGCGTGACCAGCACGAATTGAGCACCGCGAAATCGCAGGGTGATGTGGCCCAAGGCGAGGCCCGCCGCGATGCACACGGCCACCGCGGCCGGAATGGTGAACAGCAGGCCCAGGCCCAACTTGCTGGCTAGCAAAGCCGCCGTGTAGCCGCCCAAGCCATAGAAGGCCGTATGCCCCAGCGAGAGGCGGCCCACATAGCCGTGGATCAGGTTCAGCCCCGAGGACAGCATGACGAACAGGCCGGCCGTGATCAGGACGTGGAGGTAGTAATTTGGCAGGATCCAGGGCGCAGCGATAGCCAAGGCCAATGCAATGGCGATCACTGGCTTGTTATTGACGAGTCTTTGCATTTTCTATACCTGCCCCTTGCGACCGAAGAGCCCTTGCGGCTTGAAAAGCAGCACGGCGATCACAATGAAAAACCCTATGGCCTCGCTGTAGTCCGAGGAGATGTAGCCCGATACCATGCCTTCGGCGACTCCCAGCAGCAGGCCGCCAACGATGGCGCCCACGACGTTGCCTAGCCCGCCCATGATGACGATGATGAAGGCCTTGAGCACCGCCGCGCCGCCCATCGAGGGGTAGACCAGATACATCGAGCCCAGCAGGGCGCCGGCCAGCGCGGCCATGCCCGAGCCCAGGATAAAGGTCAGGCAGGCGATCCGGTCGACGTCGATGCCCACCAAGCGAGCGGCATCCTTTTCTGTGAAGGTGGCCCGCATCGCCCGCCCCATGTACGTGTGGCGCAAAAGAAAGTGAAAGCCCAGTATGACCAGAGCAGTGACAACCATGACGAAGACCTGCACGGGCGTGAACGTCAGCCCCAGCAGGGTAATGGGCGTGTTGCCGAAGGGGCTGGGGATACTTTTCGGCACAGGACCCATCCAGAGCAAAACCACGTTCTGGATGAACACGGACAACCCTATCGTCACGATGATGGTCGAGTCGATGGACTGATCCTTGAGCCAGTGCAGGATCGAGCGTTCGAGGATGGCCCCGAAGAGCATGGCCAGCACGACGGCCAGGAAGAGCGCAACAAAATAGTTGAGGGCCAGCATGTTGATCAGCGTGTAGCACAGCACGCCGCCAATCATATAGAACTCGCCGTGGGCGAAGTTGACGATCCGCATGATGCCGAAAATCAGCGTCAGGCCGATCGCCAGCAGCGCATACGAGCTGCCGATGATGGCTCCATTCAAAAGCTGCTGCAAGACTTCATTCACGTCGTTGACTCCACAATGGATAAGTCGATGGGCACCGGCCGGACGCGCCGCGCCCGGCTAGTGTGGTTCGGGGTCCCGCAGCCCGGCCTACATGACGCCGTTGTACTCGCCTCCGTCCAGGAGCAGGTTCTGGGCGGTGATGAAGCCCGCCTGTGCACTGCACAGGAAGGAGCACGCCGCGCCGAACTCCTCGATGGTTCCGAAGCGCCCCACCGGCGTCGCTTGCGCCTGCTGGTCGCGCACCTGCTCAACGCTACGTCCGGATATCTTTGCGGTGTTGGCAATTATGGCGTTGCGCCGATCGGTGTCGAAAGCGCCCGGAAGTAGGTTGGTGATGGTGACGTTGTGCCGGGCCACCTCGCGGGCCAGGCCCGAGATGAAGCCCGTCAGGCCCGCCCGCGCGCCGTTGGACAGGCCCAGCACGCCGATCGGCGCCTTGACGCCGCTGGAGGTGATGTTGATGATACGCCCAAAGCGGCGCTCGATCATGCCGTCGATGGTGGCGCGGATGAGCGCGATGGGGGTAAGCATATTGGCATCTAGCGCGTCGATCCAGGTGTCCCTGTCCCAGTCGCGGAAGTTGCCGGGAGGGGGACCGCCCGCGTTGTTCACCAGAATGTCGGGCGAGGGGCAGGCCTGAAGCACCCTTTGCTGTCCTTCCGGGGTAGTGATGTCGGCCGCGACCGCCACGACGGGAACCCCCGTCGTGGCTCGGATTTCGTTCGCCGTCCTTTCCAGAGTCGCGGCATCGCGCCCGTTCAGGGTAACCTCGACGCCTTCCTTGGCAAGCGCGATCGCGCAGCCTTTGCCCAGGCCCCTGCTCGAGGCGCAGACAAGAGCCTTTTTACCCGCAATTTCATAATTCATGCTTTAACCCTACCGTAATAAGAAATCATGACTAACTATTTCTCTTGCTGTATGCCGGCAAGTTGCCTTACTGATTGAGCAAGAGCACTACCCCAGGCTTTCCGTCGACGATTCCCGAGATGGACTGCATAGGCCGGGCGTGGCCTTGCGCACGCCCGCCTTCATGGCGGCGGAGCCGCGGTTCGTCCATGCCGAGATGACCGACCGATTCACTTCTAGGCAAACCTCTCACACCCCGCCGGCTAGTCATCCAGCCGATGCGGGAGCCTGGAGGCGGCCCGGACGACGGTACTGATTCCGCGTTTACTGACCGGCCGTCACAACGATGACTGGCTTGCCGTTCTCGATGCGGGACACGGACTGGAAAGGACGCGCTTGCTGCTGCTTGTCGAACTTGATGACACCCTCAAGCGAAGGCAGCTTGGTGGCCTTCAAGGCATCGCGGATCTTGGCCGGGTCATCGCTGTTGGCGCGCTTGATGGCGTCCACTGCGACTAGGACGGCGTCGTAGCCGCTGGTTGCATATTTGTCGGCTGCGCGGCCTTCGAACTTCTGCCTGTAGGCATTGACAAAGGCCTTGGAGGCGTCTTCCTGACCCGCGGGCGGCGCATAGGGTACCCAGTAGTTCTGTACCAGCATGCCTTCGCTGGCTTCCTTGCCGGCCAGCTCGATGATGGCTTCGGCCGGGTTGCCATTGGTGACGAACCGCTTCAGGTCCTTAAGCCCCAGTTCGTATGACTGCTTGATGATATTGGAGACCGTCGTCACGTCGCTGGTGATGACGATGCTGTCTGCGCCCGAATTCTTGATCTTGGTCAGCGTGGGCGAGAAATTGGTCTCGCCCGGTTTGTGGTATTCGGTGGCGACAATGGTCGCGCCTTGCGGGTTGAGCACGCGCGTCCAGTTTGAAACCACGGCGCGGCCGAAGTCGTTGTTGGCCGCCATGAACGCCACTTTGTGCAGGCCGAGCTTCTCGACCAGGTAGGGCTTTAGCACGTCGGCGTCGATCTTGCTGTTCGAGGAGATGCGGAACACCCAGGGATTGCCCGCCTCGGTGATCTTCTCGGCGGTGGCGGTCTCAACGATAAGCGGCACCTCGTAGCGTTGCACCAGGGGCATGATGGCCAGGGTGGCCGAACTAGCCCAAGCGCCGATCAGCACCTTGACCTTGTCCCGGTCCAGCAGCTTCTCGGCGGCACCCAGCGACTCGGCCGGGTCAGCCTTCCCG
>JBEBXF010000164.1:0-7332 GCA_040391725.1 Eoetvoesiella caeni
ATGTTGCGGGCGGGAGCCTTGTTGTTTGACTTTGCGGGTGTTCGGCCGGGGGGCGCGGGCGGCGGCGTCGACCTCGGCGGTGGAAGCAAGAAACTGGGGATTGGCGTTCAAGATGTGCTCCAAAAAAATTCATGGAGCCGAATAGGGATGGCGCTATGCGTGATGCGGTAAAGACAAGCGTTGCTCCCAGCATCGGCATTATCCGTACTGGTACAAAGGGTTTTTCTCAACCTGCCGCACCCGCGGCAAGTACCCCTGCATGAATTGGGAATTATACGTTCCTGGAAAGCCGATGTGAAGAACTCAAGCCCGCAGGCCAGAGCTGCTTCGTCACAGTGTGGGGGGCGCCCTCGGCGCCGTATCGACGCAGTCTCGCTTGACCTCGATCTGATGGTCGAGGCTTGCGCTTTGGCGTGTGGTCGGCTGGGCGGCTTTACGCGCGCGGCGCCGGTTCTTGTTCCGTCTCTGGCGCTGCCGTGCCCTGGCGGCGCACGAAAACCATATTGTCGCGGTGCATGAGCTCCTGGTCGGACATGCTGCCGAGAATTTGCGCGATCCGGCTGCTGGGCTGGCGCATGATGCGCCGCGTGTCGTTGGCCGAATAGTTGATCAGGCCGCGGCCGCATTCAACGCCTTGCTGGTCGATGCAGGCCACCACGTCGCCGCGTTCGAACTCGCCGTCGACCGCGATGACGCCGATGGCAAGCAGGCTTTTATGGCCCTGGGTCAAGGCGCGGATGGCGCCGTCGTCCAGGGTGATGCGGCCGCGCAGCCGCAGGTGGTTGGCCAGCCAGCGCTTGCGGGCCGAACGCACCGGCAGCGAGGCGCGCAGTTCCGTGCCGATGCGTTCGCCTTTGGCAAGACGCAGCAGCACGTCGGGTTCGCGTCCCGATGCGATGACGGTATGGCCTCCGCTGTTGGCGGCGCGTCTTGCGGCCAGCACCTTGGTGAGCATGCCGCCCGTGCCGATGCCGCTGCCCGCGCCGCCCGCCATGGCTTCGAGGGCGGGGTCGCCGGCCTGGGCGACGGCGATGAATTCGGCGGCCGGGTTTTTGCGTGGATCGGCGCTGTACAGGCCGGACTGATCGGTCAGGATGATGAGGGCGTTGGCTTCGATGAGGTTGGTGACCAGGGCGCCGAGCGTATCGTTGTCGCCCAGGCGTATTTCGTCGGTGACGACGGTGTCGTTTTCGTTGACGATGGGCACGACGCCGAGCGAGAGCTGGGTGTACAGCGTGCTGCGGGCGTTCAGGTAGCGCCTGCGGTCGGACAGGTCTTCGTGGGTCAGCAGGATCTGCGCGGTGCGTATGCCATGGCGCGCGAAAGCCGCTTCGTAGGCTTGCGCCAGGCCCATTTGGCCCACCGCGGCGGCGGCCTGCAGCTCGTGCATGGTGTGGGGCCGCACGGCCCAGCCAAGGCGGGCCATGCCTTCGGCAATGGCGCCGCTGGACACCAGAACGACCTGCCGGCCCTGGGCATGCAGCACGGCGATCTGCTCAGCCCACTGCTCCACCGCCACCAGGTCGATGCCCCGGCCCTCGTTGGTGACGAGCGACGACCCCACTTTGGCGACCAGGCGCTTGGCTTTGGCTATGACCGATTTGGCGGTTGTATCGGAGGGCATGATGTAGTCAGAAGGAGGGAAGATCGCAACGCCGTGATTTTACCCGCTTGCGCCGCGCCATCGATAATGACGGCATGGAGCGCTGCGGATCGCGTCGCCCGTGATGGCTGGCTGCCGGTGTCAGCCTTCGCCGCGGGTCGTATCGAAACGCGGGTCTTCGGCAATATAGGAGCCGTCGGCCTTGTCTTGTTCGACCTGGGCTTTTTGGCGTTCGGCATCGAGCCAGTCCTGGAGCTGCCAGATGAGTTCCTGGGTGCCTTCGCCGTTCAGGGCCGAGATGCTGAATACCGGGCCGTCCCACTCCAGGGCCTTGCACAGGCGCTGCCTGGTGCCTTCCGGGTCGGCGACCATGTCCAGCTTGTTGAGCACCAGCCAGCGCGGCTTCTCGTACAGGACGGGGTCGTAGCGGCGCAGTTCCTCGACGATGGCGCGGGCGTCGGTCGCGGCCTGTTCGACGGGGTCGATTTCGGGGTCGGGCGACGAGACGTCGACCAGGTGCAGCAGCACGCGGGTGCGCGACAGGTGGCGCAGGAACAGGTGGCCCAGCCCGGCGCCTTCGGAGGCGCCTTCGATGAGGCCGGGGATGTCGGCCACGACGAAGCTGCGCGATTCCGAGGTGCGCACTACCCCCAGATTGGGGTGCAGGGTGGTAAACGGGTAATCGGCGATTTTGGGCCGCGCGTTGGAAATCTTGCTTATCAGCGTGGATTTGCCCGCATTGGGCAGGCCCAGCAGGCCGACATCGGCCAGAACCTTGAGTTCGAGCCTGAGCTTGCGCTGCTCGCCTTCCTTGCCGGGCGTCCACTGGCGCGGGGCGCGGTTGGTGCTGGATTTGAAGTGCAGGTTGCCCAGCCCGCCTTCGCCGCCGGCGGCAAGGACGACTTTTTCCTGGTGGCGGTCGAGGTCGAACAGTTGTTCGCCGGTCTCGGCATCGAAAATGGTGGTGCCTACGGGAACCCGCAGCGTGATGTCGGGCGCGGCGGCACCGTATTGGTCCGAGCCGCGGCCGTTTTCGCCGTTCTTGGCGCGGTGCAGGCGGGCGTAGCGGAAGTCGATCAGCGTGTTGATGTTGCGGTCGGCGATGGCGAATACGGAGCCGCCGCGTCCGCCGTCCCCGCCGTCGGGGCCGCCCTTGGGGATGAATTTTTCGCGACGGAAGCTCGACACGCCATTGCCCCCCTTGCCGGCGATGACTTCAATGGTGGCTTCATCTACGAATTTCATGATTTTTTGATCAGTAAGAACAGCTGAGGTGGAGGGCAGGCCTTGCCTGTCGCGTGCGCGAATTTGTCAGGCAGGGCGCGGGTTCGCTTTTGGGGCGGCCAAGCGGCGCCTTGCCGCATTCATTCTAAAACAAAAAGCCCCGCCGTCACGGCAGGGCTTTCGCAAGACAGCAGACCGGGGATTACTCGGATGCGATCACCGAAACGGTGCGTTTGTTGAGCGCGCCCTTGATCGCGAACTTGACGGTGCCGTCCACCAGCGAAAACAGCGTGTGGTCTTTGCCGATGCCGACATTCGTGCCGGGGTGGAATTGCGTGCCGCGTTGACGAACGATGATGGAACCTGCATTGATGGCCTGGCCACCGTAGATTTTCACACCAAGCCGTTTCGATTCTGAGTCGCGGCCGTTACGCGTAGAGCCGCCGCCTTTTTTCTGTGCCATGTTTAGCTCCTGCTATGCAAAACCGTTAAGTCTATCGTTAGGCCGTGATGGCTTCGATGCGAACTTCGGTGTAGTTCTGACGATGACCTTGACGCTTTTGGTAATGCTTGCGACGGCGCATCTTGAAAATTTTGACCTTGTCGTGGCGGCCTTGCGCAAGAACGGTTGCCTTGACCAGGGCGCCGGCGACCAAAGGCGTGCCAATTTGCAGCTGCTCGCCTTCGCCAACCGATAATACCTGGTCTAGCGTGATTTCTTGCCCAATGTCTGCCGGTATCTGTTCTATCTTTAGTTTTTGACCTGCAGCAACACGATACTGTTTGCCGCCGGTTTTTATGACCGCGTACATGTGGGTAACCTCTAGATTTTTAACTTGGCAAAATGCCAAGCTAAACATAATAACGCTTTTTTGCGTGGTAAGTCAAGGGCTTGCGCCAGCGCAACGCAGCGCCGGGGCGGCTCTCCCTCCCGGTGAGCCGGTCAGGAACGGTAGTCGGCGTTGATGCTGACGTATTCGTGCGAGAAATCGCAGGTGTAGACGGTTTCGGCCACATCGCCGCGCCCCAGGGCGATGCGGACGGTGATTTCGGGTTCCTTCATGACGCGCTGGCCGTCCTGCTCCTGGTATTGCGGATGGCGCTGGCCGTTGCTGGCCACCAGCACGTCGCCCAGCCACAAATTGACCGAGGAGACTTCCAGGTCGGCGATGCCCGCGTAGCCGATGGCGGCCAGGATGCGGCCCAGGTTGGGGTCGGAGGCGTAAAAAGCGGTTTTGACCAGCGGCGACTGCGCCACGGCATAGGCGACCTTGAGCGCTTCGTCGGTATCTTTGGCCTGTTCGACCTGGATGGTCATGAACTTGGTGGCGCCTTCGGCGTCGCGCACGATTTTCTGGGCCAGTTCGGCGGCGGCATCGGCCAGGGCGTCGAAGATGGCGGCAAAATGGGGGTCTTGGCTGCCGTCGATGCGCAGCCCGCTCTGGCCCGTGGCCATGACGATGAACGAGTCGTTGGTGGAGGTATCGCCGTCGACGGTAATGCGGTTGAAGGAACGATTGGCGATGGCCCGCGTCATTTCCTTGAGCAGGGCCGGTCCGATGCCGGCGTCGGTGGCCAGGTAGCCCAGCATGGTGGCCATATTGGGCCGTATCATGCCGGCGCCCTTGCTGATGCCGGTGATGGTGACGGTTTTGCCGCCCAGCTCGATGCGGCGCGACACGACCTTGGGCAGGGTGTCGGTGGTCATGATGGCGTGGGCCGCCTCGAACCAGTTATTGGCCTTGGCGCTGGCGATGGCTTGCGGCAAGGCGGCGATCAGCCGGTCGACGGGCAGGGGTTCCAGGATGACCCCGGTGGAAAACGGCAGGATCTGCTGGGAATTGAGCCCCAGCAGCGAAGCCAGCGCCTTGCAGGTCTCTTGCGAGGCCTGCAGGCCGCTGTCGCCGGTGCCGGCGTTGGCATTGCCGGTGTTGACGACCAGGGCCCGGATTTCGGGCTCGGCCATAAGATGGCTTTCGCATACCTGTACCGGCGCGGCGCGGAAACGGTTTTGCGTGAACACGCCGGCGACCGAGGTTCCGGGGGCCAACTGGAAGACGGTGAGGTCTTTGCGGTTGGCCTTGCGTATGCCCGCTTCGGCGATGCCGATTTCAATGCCGGGGACGGCGTGGATGTCGGATTCGGGGGGGATGTACAGGTTGACGGCCATAGCGAAAACACCAGCGTGAAAGAAGCCGCCATTTTACTCGAAGCGCGGCCTTGCTCCGCAGGGCGGCGCCCTGCGCGGTTCAGGAGCGGGCGGTAAGCTGGGTCTGGACGATGAGCTTGAGCTCGCCGAGCGCTTCGAACAGGTTTTTTTTGCTTTTTTCCGACATGCCGGCCATGACGCCTTGTATCCATTGCTCGTGCGACTCGGCCATTTTGCGGAAGGTGCGCTTGCCCTTGGCGGTGAGCTTGATGATGGAGCTGCGGCGGTCGGTGGCGACCTTGTTGCGCTCGACCATGCCTTCTTTTTCGAGCTGGTCGGTGATGCCGGTGATGTTGCCGTTGGTCACCATCATGTGTCTGGAAAGCTCGCTCATTTTCATGCCTTCGGGCACGCGCAGCAGTTGGGCCATGAGGTCGAAGCGGGGCAGCGTGGTTTCGTACTCGGTGCGCAGCCGGCTGCGGATGTCGTTTTCCAGTAAATTGCAACAGGTCAGCAGGCGCAGCCATAGCCGAAGATCGCCATGGTCTTCAGGCCGGGCTCTGGATTCCAGATCCGGGGGGGTGGCATTCAGGTATGAATCGGTCATGGCTTTGCTTTCGTGGAGTTTCGCCGGGGCGATTTGTCTTTATAGGCGGCAGCTAGGTGAGGGGGGGGCTGTCTCCTGTTCGGGTGTTTCCGTATTTTCCCTAAATCTAAACAGCCTAAACTATTACTGTCAAGAAGGTTTAACCTTCAACATATAAAAAAATAGGGTAGCCTCGAAAAATCTCTTGCCACGCCTTTTCTTTGACTATATAGTTTAAGCTTAAAGTATATGAATCTGCCCGCCCTCTGCCTGATCGTGCCGCTTGTGCATTGCACCAGCCGGTAACAGAAACAGCCCAGGCGGACGCCTGTTGTTGGAACGCACCCGGAGAGACGCATGAACATAGTTTGTATTGGCGGTGGCCCCGCTGGCCTGTATTTCGGTTTGCTGATGAAACTTAGCGACCCCAAGCACGAAGTTACCGTCATCGAGCGGAATCGTCCTTACGACACCTTTGGCTGGGGCGTGGTTTTTTCCGACGCCACCCTCGAAAACCTGAAAGAAGCCGATCCGGTGTCGGCCGAGCAGATCAGCCAGGCCTTCAACCATTGGGACGACATCGCCATCCATTACAAGGGCCGCAGCATTCGCAGCGGCGGCCACGGCTTCATCGGCATCGGCCGTAAAAAGCTGCTCAATATCCTGCAGGCCCGCTGCGAAGAGCTGGACGTCAAGCTGGTGTTCGAAACCGATGTTTCCGACGACCAGGCCATCGCCGAACAATACAAGGCCGATATCGTCATCGCCTCCGACGGCCTGAACAGCCGCATCCGCACACGCTACCAAGACACCTACAAGCCCGACATCGACACGCGCGAATGCCGTTTCGTGTGGCTGGGCACCAAGCAGACCTTCGACGCCTTTACCTTTGCTTTCGTGCAAACCGAGCACGGCTGGTTCCAGGCGCACGCCTACCAGTTCGAAGATGGCATGTCGACCTTCATTGTCGAAACCCTGGACAGCACCTGGAAGGCGGCCGGCCTGGACACCATGAGCCAGGAAGAAGGCATCGCCTATTGCGAAAAACTGTTCGCCCCGTGGCTGGACGGCAATGCCCTGGTCAGCAACGCGACCCACTTGCGCGGCTCGGCCATCTGGATCCGCTTCCCCCGCGTCATCTGCGACACCTGGGTGCATGAGCAAAAACTGCCCAGCGGGCGCACCGTGCCCGTCGTGCTCATGGGCGACGCCGCGCATACCGCGCACTTTTCCATCGGGTCGGGCACCAAGCTGGCGCTGGAAGACGCCATCGAGCTGCGGCGCTCCATCCTGGCCAACGACAACAACCTGGCCGCCGGCCTGCATCATTACGAAGAAGTGCGCAGCGTCGAAGTCCTGAAAATCCAGAACGCCGCCCGCAACTCCACCGAATGGTTCGAAAATGTAGAGCGCTATGCCGCGCTCGAACCCGAGCAGTTCGCCTATTCGCTGCTGACCCGCTCGCAGCGCATTTCGCACGAAAACCTGCGCCTGCGCGATCCCAAATGGCTGGAGGGCTACGAGCGCTGGCTGTCGGGCAAGCACGATGCCCAGGCGGGCGAGCGGCCCATGCCGCCCATGCACATTCCCTTCAAGCTGCGCACCGTCACGCTCAAGAACCGCATCGTGGTTTCGCCCATGGCCATGTATTCCTGCGTCGACGGCGTGCCGGGCGATTTCCATCTGGTGCACCTGGGTGCGCGCGCCATGGGCGGCGCGGGCCTGGTCATGGTCGAAATGACCTGCGTCTCGCCCGAAGGCCGCATCACT
>JBEBXF010000165.1:0-7316 GCA_040391725.1 Eoetvoesiella caeni
CCCGACCTCCTCATTCTTAAGGATAGTGGCACTTGGATATTCTGTACATAATTTACTTCATCCCATTTCCAGGGGAATCCCTGAATGCCCGGATCCGTGGTCGTCTGCGACACGGCGGGCTGTCCAGAGATTCCTTATATAACCAAACGGGAGGAGACGACAATGGAGCTGTTTCGCCTGACGGTGGCGCAGGCGCGCGCAGGCTTGCTCGCGCGCCGATTTTCGTGCGTGGAATATGCCGCGGCGTTGCTGGAGCGCGCCCGGACCTTTCCCGAGGTCAATGCCTGGGTGGCGCAAGACCCCGATCTACTGCTGGCCCAGGCCAAAGCCATGGATGCGTCGGGCCGGGTGGCCGATGCCGGCCTGCGGCTGGCCGGGGTGCCCCTGGCCATCAAGGACAATATCGACGTGGCGGGCCTGCCATGCGCGGCGGGCACGGGGGCGCTGCGCGCGCGTCGCCCGGCCGAGAATGCCGGCGTCGTGCGCGACCTGCTCGATGCGGGAGCGCTGGTGGCGGGCAAGACGGGCATGCACGAGCTGGCGATGGGCATCACCAGCAACAATGCCGTC
Organism: Eoetvoesiella caeni; assembly: GCA_040391725.1. GTDB lineage: Bacteria > Pseudomonadota > Gammaproteobacteria > Burkholderiales > Burkholderiaceae_B > Eoetvoesia > Eoetvoesia caeni_A. The sequence continues at coordinate 571 of JBEBXF010000165.1, forward strand.
ACCGGGGCGGTACGCAATCCCTATGACCTCGCGCGCATTCCGGGCGGCAGCAGCGGCGGGTCGGCGGCGGCGGTGGCGGCCGGTTTTGCGCCTGCCGCCCTGGGTACCGACACGGGCGGATCGGTGCGTCTGCCGGCGGCATTGTGCGGCTTGACGGGCTTGCGTCCCAGCATCGGCCGATATGCCACCGATGGCCTGGTGCCTTTGTCCCGCACGCGGGACGCGGTCGGGCCGATGGCCCGTACCGTGGCCGATACCGCTTTGCTCGATGCGATTCTGTCCGGCGACGGCACCGTGTCGCCGGTCGATCTGTCCAGCCTGCGCCTGGGCGTTCCGCGCGCTTCCATGCTCTCCGATCTTGAAGCCGGGACGGCGCAAGTCATGGAGTCGGTGTTGCGGATGCTGGCGTCGCAGGGCGTCACCCTGGTCGAAGCCGATGTGCCGCGCTATCGCGAGCTGGACGAATCCATTGGTTTTCCGTTGGTGCTTTACGAGCTCGAACAAGATTTGCCGGCTTTTCTGGCGGCGGGCGGACAGCCTCTTTCCTTGGCGGACGTGCATGCTGGCATAGGTAGCCACGATGTCGCGGCCATCGTGGCCGCGCAATTGGGCGACCGGGCGGTGGACGGCGAGGCCTATCGCCAGGCGCGGCGCCAGCGTTCGAATATGCAGGCAATCTGCGCCGACTATTTCCGCAGCCACCGGCTCGACGGCATGATTTTCCCCACGACTCCCCTGCCGGCGTCGCTCATTGGCGAAGACGCCACGACGGAACTCAATGGGGCTCAGGTTCCCTTGTTCCCCACATTTGTGCGCAATACCGATCCGGGCAGCGTGGCGGGCCTGCCGGGCATAAGCCTGCCTGCGGGGTTGAGCCAGGGCTTGCCCGTGGGTGTGGAAATCGACGGCCCGCCGCACAGCGACCGCTGGCTGCTTTCGGTGGCAATGGCTGTCGAGGCCCTGCTGCCGGCCATGCCCGAACCCGGATTCCGGAGCCGGGGGGCCGTGGCGGCAGGCGCGGCGACGTAGGAAATTCACGTATTCGAGGCCCGCCGCGCCGAGTGCCGGCAGGCATGACCAAGCAGCAGACATACACGCATTTAAGGAGAGAGGCATGAAGCGACGCCAGTTTCTACATTATGGCCTGGGTGCACTGGCTGGTTTGATGGCTGCGGGGCGGTTTGCCTACGCCGCCGACAAGTTGAAGGTGGGTGTGCTGATTCCCCTCAGCGGCCCCGCGGCGCTGTTCGGTCCGTCCAGCCGGAATTGCATCGACATGGGCATTGCGGACATCAATGCCCGCGGCGGCATCCTGGGCCGCCAGCTTGAAGCCCTGGTGGCCGATGCCGGCGTGCCTCCGGCGCAGGCCAGCCAGGCGGCCCTGCGCTTATGGCGCGGCCGTAACGCCGAGGTCTTGATCGGCCAGCACGATTCGGCGGTGCGCGAAGCCGTTGCGGGAGTGATAAACGGGCAGATTCCCTATATCTACACCCCAGTCACCGAAGGCGGCGGCTGCTCCAAGGCGGTATATGTCATTGGCGAGACGCCGCAGCAGCAACTGATGCCGGTCGTGCCCTGGCTGGCCGAGCATAAAAAAAGCAAGCGCTGGTATTTGATCGGCAACGATTACATTTGGCCGCGCAAGAGCAACGAGGCGGGCAAGCAGGCCATCGCGGCCAGCGGCGGCACCGTGGTGGGCGAGGAATATGTGCCGTTCACGGTCGATAACTTCGATGCCAGCCTGGCCCGCATCCGCGACAGCGGGGCCGATTCGGTGCTGGTGACCCTGGTTGGCGGCGCCTCGGTGGGCTTCAACCGCGCCTTCGCCAGCTTTGGCCTGCCGGACAAGGTGCTGCGCTTATGCACCTTGCTCGAGGAAAACACGCTTTTGGGCATAGGCGCCCAGAATGCGCAAAACCTGTATTCGTCATCCGGCTATTTCGCGGCGCTGACCAGCCCCGACGCCCAGGCGTTTGCCAAGCGCTACGCCAGCCAGTTCGATGCCGCCAAGGCTCCGCTGAATGGCTTGGCCGAGTCGTGCTACGAGGGCTTGCTGCTGCTGGAAGCCATGGCGGCCAAGGCGGGCAGCCTGAAGCCCGAGGCCATGGACAAGGCCGCGGCGGCGGGCGTGAGCTACGACGGCCCCAGAGGCAAAACGGTGCTGCAGTCGCGCTACACCACCAAGAACATCTACCTGGCCCAGGCCGACGGCTCGACGTTCCGCATTGTCCAGGAGTTCGCCAATGTGCCGCCGGGCCAGAGCTGCGCCAAATAGGCCGGTTGTCCTGCAAGTTATGTGGAGCTTTGGCCTATGGATGCGGCGCTGACGGTTACCGTGCTGAACTTTGCGTACCAGGGACTGGTTCTGGCCCTGGTCGTGCTGGGGCTGGGCATTGTCTTTGGCATGCTCGGCGTCATGAACATGGCGCATGGCGAGTTCCTGATGATAGGTGCTTATTGCGCCGTCGCGGTTCAGAATGCGGGCCTGCCCGTACTGTGGGGGGCCGCGCTGGCCATTCTGGTGTGCGGGGCCTTGGGGTGCCTGACGCATTATGTTCTGATCCGGCGGTTGTACAACCGCCCTTTCGACACGTTGCTGGCCACCTGGGGGCTCAGCATTTTGCTGCGCAAACTGGTCGAGCTTGTCTACGGCCGGGGCTATCAGAATGTCGAGTCGCCCGTGTCGGGCGGCATGACGGTGTTCGGGGTCGAGTACCCGGGGTATCGCCTGTTTCTTATCGCAGCCATTGTCGTGCTGTTTGCGGTGCTTGCGCTGTGGTACTGGCGCAGTTCGACCGGCGCGCGCTTGCGGGCCATGATCAGCAATCCCATTCTGGCCCAGGCCGTGGGCATCGACACCAATCGCCTGGCTTGCGCGGCTTTCATGTGCGGCGTGATCAGCGCCGGCGTGGCCGGGGCGCTGTTGGCGCCCATGGTCAGGGTTGCGCCGGGCATGGGGCTGGATTACTTGCTGAACAGTTTTTTCGTGCTGGTGGTGGGCGGCCTGGGCAGCCTGGCGGGACTTGCGGCGGGCACGGGAATCGTCAGCGGCACCCAATTGCTGTTCGCGACGCTGTTCGACCAGACTTCCGGATACCTGGCGGTGCTGGGTATTTCCATAATTTTCCTGTGGTTGAAGCCCGATGGCCTTATTTCCCGCCGCTGATACGCACCGCGGCAACGCCGCCGCCCTGGCCCGCGGGCTGGTGCCGCTGGCGATCTGCCTGCTGGCTGTTCCTCCGCTGTTCGGCGATTTCTTCGCCTACGAGCTGAGCCTGTACCTGATGTACGGCATTGTTGCCCAGGGCCTCGCCCTGACTTGGGGGCGGGCCGGCTTTTTGTCGCTGGGCCAGGCGCTGTTCTTCGGCCTGGGGGCGTATCTGGCGGCTTTCGCGCTTAAAAGCCAGGCGGGTCCCGCAATCCAGGCTTTGCTTTTGTTTGCCGCCGTGCTGGCGCCAACCGTGCTGGCCTACGTCATCGGCGTGCTGGTGTTCATGCGGCGCTACGAAAGCGGCCCGTTTTTTTCGCTGATCACCCTGGCGTTGGTCATGTTCGGCTATCAATTGGCTAATCAATGGAGCAGCGTTACTGGAGGCTTCAACGGCGTGGGCAATATTCCGGTGCTGTTCGGGCTGGATCGCTACAGCCAGCATTATTACCTGGTGGCCGCCATTTGCCTGGCCAGTACCGCGCTCATCGCCTGGCTGATGCGCACCCCGCTGGGCACCTTGTGGGCGGCAACGGCTCAAAACGAGAATCGCTTGCAGTTTTTCGGTTTCGATACCTATCGCCTCAAGGCCGTGGCCTGGGCGGTCAGCGCCTTTCTCGGCGCGTTGGCCGGCGTCCTGTTCACCTCGCAGCAGGGGCTGGTCACGCCCCAGGCAAGCAGCGTGATCCTGTCGGCCGAGCTTGTCATCTGGACGGCGGTGGGGGGCCGGGCGGGGCCCTACGGCGCGCTGTTGGGAGCTGTGGCGATCGGCCTGCTGTCCACGGAGCTGCGCGAGCAGTTCGCCTATTGGGAAGCCATTGTCGCCATTGTGTTCATCGTGGTGGTGCTGCGTTTTCCCGAGGGCGTGGGCGGCGCGCTGATGCGTCTTTGGCAATCTTCGCGCAGGGGCCTGGCCCGGAGCGCGGCAGAAAACGCCGTCGGCGCGCCCGCCGTTGCCGCCGCCGGGGCGGCGGGTGATGGCCTGGCAGGCGGCGGGCGGGGCATGGCGCCGCAGGTTTCCTTCCGTCGCGACGGCGGCGACTTTGCGCTGAGCATCAGCGACGCTCATGTCAAGCAGGGGCCGGTGCGCATACTGAACGGGCTGAGCCTGCAGGCCGGGCGCCGGGGGCTGCATTGCCTCATAGGCCCCAACGGCGCGGGCAAGACGTCGACCTTCAATATGCTGACCGGCCGCCTGCCGCTGGCGCGCGGCAGCGTACGCTTCAATGGCCGCGACGTAAGCGGCTTCGGCGCACCCGCCATGGCGCGCCTGGGCGTGGGGCGCAAGTTCCAGATACCGTCGGTGTTTCCCGAACTGAGCGTCCGCGACAATCTGTGCATTGCCTTGTGGGCCAATCGCGCGCATGGCTGGGCGTTGCTGGGCAATGGCGTGCGCGGCTGGAATACCCCGATGCTGGCGTTCATGAGCCAGTCGTTTCCGTTTTTCGCCCAAACCCTGGACGAGCCGGCGGGGGCGCTTTCCCAAGGGCAGAGGCAGATGCTGGAGTTCGCCATGACGGCCCTGGCCGAGCCGCTGCTTTTCCTGCTGGACGAGCCTTGCGCGGGACTGTCCGTGGACGAAACCCGCCATTTGGGAGGCGTCATCGCCGAAACGGTCGGGCGGCTGGATGCCTGCGCCCTGATCGTCGAGCACGACATGGCCGCGGTCGAGGCCTTGGCCGACCATGTTTATGTACTGCATCAGGGGAGTTTGCTGGCTCAGGGCGCCTACGCCCAGGTCAGGCAGAACGCCGAGGTGCAGGCGGTGTATGCGGGGGGCTCGAAATGAACGGGAAAACACCCTGGTTGCTGCGGTTTTCCGGCCTGGAGGGCGGCTATGGCGATACCGTCGTACTGCGCGGCGTCGATGGCGGCGTGCGGGCTGGACAGGTATTGGGCGTACTGGGGCGCAACGGAGTGGGCAAGACGACGTTGATGCGCCTGCTGACTGGCGGCCTGCGGCCGTTTTCCGGCGAGGTCGCCTGGCAAGGCAAGGCGCTTGAGCAGCTTGCGCCGTTCAAGCGCAGCCGCCTGGGCCTGGCCTATTCGCCGCAAGAGGGCGTGGTGTTCGATGAGCTGTCCGTCTCCGACAACCTGCTGCTTCATCTGGAATCGCGCGACATGTCGCGCTATGCCCCGTATCTGGAAGCGTTTCCACGTTTGCGGGAGCGCTTGCGGCAGCGGGCCGGCACGCTTAGCGGCGGCGAGAAAAAGCTCCTGGCGTTCGTGCGGGTGCTGGCCGAGGGCAAGCCCCTGTCGCTGCTCGACGAGCCCACCGAAGGCGTGCAGCAGGAAAACATCGATCTCATGGCGCAGTTCGTGCGCCGGCGGGTCGAGCAGGGGGCGGCGTTTATCGTCGTGGAGCAGAACCTGGGCTTTTTGCAGCAGATCATGGATACGCTGCTGGTGCTGGATCATGGCCGCTGCGTCGCGCAGGGCGAGGCGGGCGAGTTCGACCGCGCCCGCCTGGCGGGCTTCCTGCACATATAGGTGAAGAAAACCGCCCATGTGGAACGGCCGGCTGTTCGCACGCCAGCGTGGGCATGCAAACAGCCGGCCGGCATGGCGGGCTGGTTTCCGCTTTGTGCGCCTTTAGCGCGGCAGCGTCGTCGACCCCATGAGGAACTCGTCGACGGCGCGGGCGCATTGGCGTCCTTCGCGGATGGCCCAGACCACAAGGGATTGTCCGCGCCGCATGTCGCCGGCGGCAAATACCTTGTCGACGCTGGTGGTGTAGTCGTCGGTGCCGGCGCGCGCATTGCCGCGCGCGTCCAGCTCGATGCCGAAGGCGTTCAGGACGTTCTTGACCGGGGCGGTAAAGCCCATGGCCAGCAGCACCAGGTCGGCGGGCAGGTCGAATTTCGAGCCTTCGACTTCGCGCATCTTCATCTGGCCGGTGGCCTTGTCTTTGAACCACTCGATGCGCGCGGCGGTCAGTTTTTCGACTTTGCCGTTCTTGCCCTGCAGCGCCGTGGTCGAGACGGCCCAGTCGCGTTCGCAGCCCTCTTCCTGGGACGAGGACGTGCGCAGCTTGGCGGGCCAGTACGGCCAGGTCATGGCTTTGTCCTCGGTTTCGGGAAGCTTGGGCATGAGCTCGAACTGGGTGACCGAGAGGGCGCCCTGGCGGTTGCTGGTGCCGATGCAGTCGGAGCCGGTGTCGCCGCCGCCGATGACGATGACGTGCTTGCCCTTGGCGGTGATCTGCCCGGCCACGCGATCGCCCGCGTTGACCTTGTTTTGCTGGGCAAGGAATTCCATGGCGAAATGCACGCCCTGCAGCTCGCGGCCCGGAATGGGCAGGTCGCGCGGCGTTTCCGAGCCGCCGGTCAGGGCGATGGCGTCGAATTCTTCGTGCAGCGATTCGGGGGTGCGCACGGTCAGGCCTTCGGGCGCGTCGGCGGCTGCGCCCACAAAGGTGGACGGCCGGAACTCGACGCCTTCGGCCTCCATCTGGGTGATGCGGCGGTCGATGTGCGATTTTTCAAGCTTGAAGTCGGGGATGCCGTAGCGCAGCAGGCCGCCGATGCGGTCGCTCTTT
>JBEBXF010000166.1:0-7302 GCA_040391725.1 Eoetvoesiella caeni
ACCTGAACGATTTTCGCGATCAGTTGCAGCAGGTCAAGAAAATGGGCGACATGGGCTCCATGCTTGAAAAGCTGCCGGCCCAGTTCGCCCAGGCTGCCAGCCAGTTGCAGGGTGGCCAGGCTGAAAAGCAATTGCGCCGCACCGAAGGCATCCTCAACTCCATGACGCCGGCCGAGCGGGCCAAGCCCGAGCTGCTCAAGGCCTCGCGCAAGCGCCGCATCGCCGCGGGCTCGGGCGTGCCGGTGCAGGAAGTGAACCGCCTGCTCGCCCAGTTCGAGCAGATGCAGGGCATGATGAAGCTGATGAAAAAAGGCGGCATGGCCAAGATGATGCGCGCCATGGGTGGCCTGAAGGGCATGGGCAAGGGCGGTTTTGGGGGCATGCGTTAGAGCAAGTTTGGCGTAAAGGCTGACAGGATTCTCGTGTAGACGCTTGAGGCAATGCTTCGACGAGTGTAAATACCTGAACAGAAAATGCTCCAGGGATGGTTGCCGGTGGCAGTGAGCCACCGGTGTTCATAGAGCGCTTATTGTGCTGAGGACTTGTCCAGCACCCATTTGCCATCTTTGATCTCGACCATGACGCGGGCATATTTGTCGAGGCCAGAGTGATCGGTCGGCGTCATGGTGAACACCCCTGCGTTGGCAGGTAGCCCTTTTATGTTTTCAAGAGCATCACGCAAGGCGACGCGAAACTCCGGCGTGCCTGGCTTGGCCTTTTTGCCGGCTTCGGGCAAGGCGCGTTCCAACAGCAACAGAACGTCGTAGGCCTGGGCGGCAAAGTTTGATCGGGATTTCTCGCCGAACTTGCTTTCATACAAGGGCACGAACTTGGCGCTGGCCGCCTTGGTGGGGAAGCTGTCGGGCAGTTGCTCCCACACTAGGTTCGGGCCCACCGGCAGGAATCCACCGTTCAAAGCTTTGCCACCTACGCGCAGGAAGTCGTCTGTTGCGGCGCCATGGGTCTGATATATGAGGCCTTTGTAGCCGCGCTCGACCAACGTTGCATGAGGCAATGCGACGGGCGTGCCCGATCCGACCACCAGCACGGCGTCGGGGTGTCCGGCCGTGACGCGGAGTACCTGCCCTGTCACACTGCTGTCTTTAGGGTTGAAGCGCTCGACTGCTTGTAGCGTCATCCCATGTTTTTCCATCATGGGTTTGATTTCCTTGAGCCAGCCGTCCCCATAGGCATCACCGAAGCCAATGAAGCCCACGGTCTTGACCTTCTTGCTGGCCATGTGTTCGATAACGGCCTGGGCCATGAGTGAATCGTTGGCAGCGGTCTTGAAGACCCATTTGCGCTTGTCATCCATGGGGGTGACGATACGAGCCGAGGCGCCCAGGGCGATAAGAGGGGTTTGTGATCCGGCGGTCGCTTCGATGATGGCCAGTGATTGTGGCGATGTGGACGAACCTACGATCAAGTCGACTTTCTCGCCGAGAAACTGCTTGGCATTTTTAACTGAATTGGTAATGTCGCTGGCGTCGTCCAGAAACTTGAAATCGACGTCATAGCCGGCGATTTTCTTGGGAAACAGGCTGACAGCGTTGCGTACGCCCGTACCCAAGATGGCTGCTGGGCCAGTTGTGGGAGCGGTGACTCCAACATGAACAGTTTCGGCATGCGCGCCTGTGCCCAAAGCGGCAAACGCAAATGTTGTCGACGCGTAAATGGCAAGCAAAGTGTGTTTCATAGGGTTCTCTCCTTTGGGTAAGTCTGTAAATTACTGATGTATTTGTTGTTGGTGGCGATCTAATATCTTTTTCGTGCTGGCAAAGTCAGAAGAGGTCGGTCGTTCTCGATAGGGATTGCGCCAAAAGTTGCCTGGATGGCAGCCGGCCTTCGAATTTTTGTGATCGGGGTCGCTTACAAGAAGACAGCCCCTCCATCAACGGCAATGGTTTGGCCGGTAATAAAGCCCGCTTGCTCCGAGACCAGGAAATTGATCATGCCGGCCACGTCCTGCGGGAGTCCGGCGCGCTTGATGCATTGCATCTTTTCGATCTCGTCAAAGTGGGATTGCTGCACGACTTGGGTTGCCACATTGGTTCGTGTCAGGCTGGGCATCAATGCATTGACCGTAATGCCATGCGAGCCCAGTTCCCGTGCCATGGATCGTGTCATCCCGATCAGTGCGGATTTGGACGAGACATAGTGCAGGACGTATGGGCGCGCCATTCCTCCCGTATTGGCGGAAATGTTGATGATGCGGCCCCAGCCTGCTTCACGCATCTGCGCAGATGCGAACTTTGCCGCAAAGAAGGCACCGGATACGTTGACTCGCAGCACAGCCTCCCATTCCGATGCCGAAATTTCATCCAAGGATTTGCGCTTGAGTGTTGAAAAGATGGCCGCATTGTTGACCAATATCCCGACCGGCCCCAGGTCGTGTGCCACTTGGGTAAGCGTTGAAGCAACCATGTCGTGGTCTCCGACGTCGACTTCATAGGCTTTGCACGTTTTGCCGTTAGTGGAAAGGGTTTTGGCTGCCGCCACTGCAGTGGCCCTGTTTATATCGAGCAGGGCCACGTGATGCCCGGCGTCAAGCAGGCTGCGGGAAATTTCCAGGCCGATTCCCTGGGCGCCCCCGGTAACGATCACGGTTTTTGTCGTGGTTTGCATTATGTCCATTGTGGTAAGGGTTTGGTTAGTGTTTGAGAGACGGAGGAGTGACGGCTTCCGAAATCGACTTGGTGGTCAGGTAGGCTTCCAGCCCTTCAATGCCGTTTTCTGCTCCGAGGCCGCTGTCCTTGATGCCGGAGAAGGGGGCATCAACCCGGGAGATCATGAAGGAATTGAATGCCAGCATGCCCGCCTCGATATGGTCTTTGAAATATCGGGTACGGAACGTGTCGTTCGTGAATATGTATGCGGCAAGCGCAAATGGCAGGCGATTGGCTTCGTCGACCACGCTTTCCACTGTATCGAAGGGGTTGATCAGCGCTACGGGTCCGAAGGGTTCTTCGGACATGATCCGTGCAGTTTGGGGAACGCTGGAGAGAACCGTGGGCTCATAGAAGTAGCCTGGGCCGTCGATATAGTGTCCACCACATTCCAGTTGGGCTCCACTACCGACTGCATCTTCGATCAAGGCGTGCACCGATGACCGGCGTCGTTCGTGGATCATCGGTCCCATATCGATGGATTCATCCAGTCCGTCCCCTACTCTTTGCGCGGCCGTGGCGCCGCGGAACGCCTGGACGAATTTATTGAAGACTGGGCGTTCCACAAAGAATCGGGTTGGCGCTACGCATACCTGTCCTGCATTGCGGAACTTGCTTGTTGCTGCCATTTTGGCGACAGCCTCGATATTGGTGTCCGCGCAAACGATGACCGGCGCATGCCCGCCAAGCTCCATCGTCGTGCGGATGGAGCGTTCGGCAGCCAGCTTCATGAGATGGCGCCCCACGGGTACCGATCCCGTAAAGCTGAGCTTGCGTACCACCGGCGACGATAGCAAATGAGAGGAAACGCTTGCCGGGTCGCCGAAAACGATATTCAATACACCGGCAGGCAAGCCGGCATCCACCAGCGCCTGGGCAACACGGATTCCCGCTGAGGGGGCAAGCTCATCGGGCTTGTAAATGCATGTGCATCCGGCGGCCAGGGCTGCTCCGATCTTGCGGGCAGCGTTGATGACGGGAAAATTCCACGTGGCCAAGCCGACGACGACGCCGACGGGGGCCCGTGTTACGCTGAAATATACGCCTTCGTGGCTACCGGGAAGAATGCGCCCATAAACCCGCTTGCCTTCTTCGGCAAACCACTCCAGGGTTTCTGCGGCAATTATGGCTTCTTTTCTTCCCTGGGCTAATGGCTTGCCGACTTCCAGGGTTACGTCGTGTGCAATTTCCTCGACCCGCTTGCGTAGCAAACGTGCTGCTTCGATCAGGAAAGTACCGCGTTGTTGGGGCGTCGTGTCGCGCCAAGCAGCAAAAGTTTGCTCGGCGCTGGCAAGCGCGTGATCCAGTTCTTCTGGTGTAGCGTGATACAGGGTCCCGAGGGAGGCGTTCGTTGCCGGATTCAGCCGCTGTTGCGATGGGCGTTGGGTACCCTGTAGGTATTCGCCATCGATATATGGCCAAATGTCGGTACTCATGCTGTGACTCCTTGGTTGATCAGGGTGCCGCGGATGCGGTCGATAAGACGGGGTGGGTCGGCTGGTAGGGTGTAGCCGCGCCATGCGATATGCTGATCTGGTCGGGACAACACCAAGGGATGCTGGTAGATCTCGCTGGTAGCTGTTGTGTGCGTGACATTCAGAGTGGTTAGAGGAACCCCATTAGCACGCGCAGCCTCTTCTAGTGGTGATACATCGATGGAAGAGTCGAAGCGCAGTAGCGTATAGCCCAAGCCCAGCGCATCATAGAGTGAACGTCCGTCCGCAAGCCAAAAGTGTGGTACTCGACAACCGGGAACTGTTGATTGTGCGAATGTATCCATGGTGTAAGAGGGTGCGGATTCGCCGTCGTATTCGATGAGTGGAGATTGGTCGTAAAAATATCCGAAATTCAGTCCGCCGCAGCAATACTGACGAACATTCAGATCGTAAAGTGCTTGTCCGGCTGCGGCACGTGCCTGCTCTCCCGTTTCGTTCTGCTCCTCGATATTGTTCGGAACCCTTTCTCGTCTTTCCTGTAGTGCAATTGCGTGGTTCATGGCAAATTTCGAAACCTGTTCGGTAATCGGCTGGCGTTCGGCCTCGTAAGCATCCAGCGCAGCATCACTTGCCCACCCTTGTAGTCTTGCGGCCAGTAGCCATGAAAGGTTCATGGCGTCTGCGATGCCTGCATTCATGCCATAGCCCGCCATGGGTATCCACAAATGCGATGCGTCGCCGCAAATGAAGACTCGTCTGTCGCGAAAATGATCGGCTACCAGCCGGCGTCCTACCCAGTCTTCTTTGCTGATGATTTCGTAATGAAAATCTGGGCCGACGCCCAGTATCTCGCGGATGGCCCAATCCCTGTCCACCGAATCGAAGTCGGTTTCATCGGATCTGAGGTAATTGTGCAGGAGCCATGTTTCCCGGCCATCGATGGCGTAGACATTGCCACTACGTCGCGGATTAAGGGAGAAGGTCGCCCATGCGGGCTTGCCGGGCGTAAGCTCCAGAAGGGACGGGGCCCGGAAATATGTTGACTGTACCCGCCCGACGACGCTGGTGCCCGAAAGTGTTGCTCCCATTTGTTTGCGTACGTTCGAGCGGCCGCCGTCGCAGCCAATCAGGTAGTCGCAGTGGATTTCGATAGTGTCGCCGCTATCCAGGTCGACACCAAGGGCGCGTACCTGTTGTTCGTCCTGTCCGAAGCTTTCGATACGGGTGCGATTGATGATGCGTAAGCCTTTCGTCTTTTGGGCATGAGCGAACAGCACGGGCTCGAGATAAATCTGGTTGATGCGATGGGGAGGCTCGGCGGTTGGCCACCAGGTGTCGGGGCCTCCAGTTGCTGTATAGCGATCTTTCCTGGCAGGGATGGGGATGCGCGCTAGTTCGATGCCGGTAAACGTGGTGCGATAAGCGACGTCGTTGGGATAGTCCGCAGGCAGGCCCGCATCGCGCAAACTCGCGGCGACCCCCAGGCGGCGGAAAATCTCCATGGATCGTGCCGAGACATGATTGCATTTGACGTTTGGCGGCTCACCCTGGTAGCGAATCTCGGCGATTAGAACGTCGATGCCACGCCGTGCCAGATCGATGGCCAGAGTCAAGCCGACGGGGCCTGCACCAACAATGAGCACCTGGGTTCGCTGCATTTTTGTGCTGTTTTTCGGTTGAACGGGGGAGGCAGTCTGGCCGTGCTGGTTTGGAATGTTCGATTCGAAAGATGAATTCTTTGGATGGGCTCCGTCTGGATGTGTGGGGTTTGTATTGTGGCTCGTGGTCATGTCTGTGTTTTGGGCGGTGTGGATTTTTGTAGGAAAGATCCGCCTGCGGATGGCGCTTTACAAGGCATGTCATTTTTTTATGTCATCACGCTTGAGATCGGCTTGTCGTCCAGGCAATGCCAACTTTACTCTGTGAGATTCATATACACTAACGAAAAATATTTGACTGGAAATAAGATAATCTTATGAATCCCACTGTGCGGCAGCTACAGGCTTTCGTGCTTTCCTATCGCTTCGGTGCCTTTACCCGAGCGGCGGAACAAATGTTCATTACGCAGTCGGCGGTGAGCATGCTGATCCAGCAGCTCGAAGAAGGGCTTGGGACGCGACTATTCGACCGGACGACACGTGCCTTGCAACCGACAGCGGCGGCTGCCGAGATACTGCCTGCGGCAGAAAAGATTTTGCGCGACCTGGATGGCTTGAAAGCCGGGGCGCGGGGGGTGACTGAGCGCGCGCGCGGGCATTTGAATTTTGCTTCGACCCCCTCGGTCGCTGCGGCTATCCTGCCTAAACTCATTGCCGAGTACCGTAGCCGGTATCCTGGCATTGCCGTTTCCATGGAGGATGTGGCCCCGGATCGTCTGATTGCGCCGGTCCTTACCGATGAGGTCGAGTTCAGTATTGGTACGTTGGGTCGCAAGCCCGATGATATCGCCGTGCAATGTCTGCTGAGGGATTTCATGAGCGTGATCTGCCTGAGCGATTCGTTTATTGCACGGAAAAAGAGAGTGACATGGGCAGATGTGGTTGGCGTTCCCTGCATTACTGTAAAAACAGGTCAGGGCATTCGTAACCTAGTTGACGAGACGCTTGGTCAGCTTGGTTTGTCGCTGATACCGGCCTTCGAGGTGTCGTATCTTTCTACGGCTCTGGGGATGGCTTCCGCGGGGCTCGGCGTAGCCGTCCTGCCAGGGGCGTTACTGGATTCCTTTGCCTACGGAAATCTTGTGGCACGCAAGCTTGAACAGCCGGTTGTGACGCGGGATATTCACCTGATTACACAGGCCGAACGTTCTCTTTCTCCTGCCGCAACAACTTTTGTCGATTTGTGGCATGAGCACATTACATCCCGCACGGATACGGCAACGTCGATCAAGCCTTAAATATCCCTGCGCCTTGCGTGGGTTCGCCATCAACCCCCGCCCACCGCCACCACGATTTCTATGGCGTCGTTCTCGGCAAGTTCGACCAGCGCGTGCTGGCTTTTGGGCACGATGTCGCCGTTGCGCTCGACGGCAATGCGCTTGCCTTTGTAGCCCAGCGCGGCCACCAGGTCGTCCACGGTGCGGGCCTGGCCGACATCTTGCGGTTTTCCATTGATGTTTATATTCATGGCCTACCTTGAGAATTTGTCGGTGGCGGCCAGCAGGTGGCGCAGGATGCCGGGTTCGTCGAAGGCGTGGCCGG
>JBEBXF010000167.1:0-7213 GCA_040391725.1 Eoetvoesiella caeni
GTTGGAATCGGAGCTGGCCAATTACCTGGGAGTCAAACATCTCAGCCTGTTTGCCAATGGCACCCTTGCCCTGCTCACCGCCCTCCAGGCCTTGCGCATCAGCGGCGAAGTCATTACAACTCCATATACCTTCGCCGCTACCGCCCACTCCCTGTTGTGGAACAACATCAAGCCTGTATTCGTCGATGTCGACCCCGACACTTGCAATCTGGATCCCGCGCGCATCGAAGAAGCCATCACACCCGCAACCTCCGCCATCCTGCCCGTGCACTGCTACGGCATTCCGTGCAATGTCGAACGCATCCAGCAAATCGCGGATACCTATGGCCTCAAGGTCATCTATGACGCCGCCCATGCTTTCGGTGTCAAGCAAGACGGCGGCAGCATCCTGAACCACGGCGACCTGGCCGTCCTCAGCTTTCACGCCACCAAGGTTTTCAATACCTTCGAAGGCGGGGCCATCGTCTGCCCGGACGCCAAGATCAAGCAGCGCATCGACTACCTGAAGAACTTTGGTTTCGCCAACGAGGTCACCGTGGTCGCCCCCGGCATCAACGGCAAGATGAACGAGGTCAGCGCGGCAATGGGGCTGTTGCAGCTCAAGCATATAGACCAGGCGCTCGAAACCCGCGCGGTCATCTATCAGCGTTATGTAGAAGCCTTCACCGACGTTCCCGGCCTGCGTATGCAGGAAATACCCGCCAACCTCGAGTGGAACCATGCGTATTGTCCGCTATTCGTCCGTCCGGAGCATCCGATCAGCCGGGACGGCCTCTATAAACGGCTGAAAACGCACAATATCCACGCCCGGCGCTACTTCTATCCACTCATCAGCTCGTTTCCCATGTATCGCGGACTGCCCAGCGCCGCCAGCAGACTCTTGCCCAACGCCAGCGTTCTCGCGGAACAGGTGATCTGCCTGCCTATTTATCCGTCCCTCCATGTCGACGACCAGGAGCGACTGATAGACATCCTCCTGCAGACAGCCCGATGAGCAAGCGCATCCTGATCTTTCCCTGCGGCTCGGAAATTGGCCTGGAGGTTCACCGGGCGTTGCGCTATTCCACGCATTTCGATCTGATAGGCGGTTCCAGCGTCGATGACCACGGGCGCTTCGTCTACGACGAGTATCTGGGCGGCCTGCCCTTTCACGACAGCCCTGAATTCGCCCCGCTAATAGCCAATGTCATTCAAAAGCATCGCATCGACGCCATTTATCCCACGATGGACGCGGTCGCCGATACATTGCAAAGCCTCGCGGAACAGCTCGGCATACGCGTTATCGGCAGCTCCGCCGAGACCACGCGCATCTGCGCCTCGAAAAGCGCCACCTACGACATTCTGGATGGGCTGATTCCCACGCCGCGGCGCTACCCGGATCTGGACGCCGTACCGGCCTATCCCGTCTTCATCAAACCCGATCGGGGCTACGGCTCACGCAATGCCGCGCGCGCCGACAACGCCGCCGACGCCGCCGGCCTGCTGGCCCGGCTGCCCGGCCAGACCATGTTGATCCTGGAATGCCTGCCGGGCAAAGAATGGACGGTCGACTGCTTTTCGGATCGCCATGGAACGCTTCATTTTCACGCAGCGCGAGGAAGAAACCGGATCAGCAACGGCATCAGCGTCAACACTTCGCCCAGTTCCGAATTTGCGGATGTCTTTGCCGACTGGGCGGCAATCATCAATTCCCGCCTGCGGCCGCGCGGCGCCTGGTTCTTTCAGGCCAAGCTGGATGCCGATGGCCGGCCCCGGCTGCTGGAAGTCGCCGCCCGCTTCGCCGGCTCTTCCGCGCTACAGCGCGGCATCGGCGTAAACCTGCCTCTATTGAGCGCTTTTGACGCCTTCGACTGGCCGGTAGCCGTCACCCGCTACCTTTATCCGATAGAATTCGACCGCGCCCTGGAAAACCGCTACCACATCAAGCTTGATTACCGGCATGTTTACGTGGATCTGGACGACTGCCTGTTGCTGAAGGGAAAAGTCAACCACGAACTGGTCTCGTTTCTATACAAGGCCATCAACGACGGATGCACGGTCTCCCTGCTCACCCGGCATTCCGGCGACCTGGACGCAGCCCTTGATAACGCCCGCCTGCGAGCCCTTTTCAATCATATTGTCCATATCACCGACGGCGCGCCCAAGTCGGCCCACATCGATGCCAAAGATGCGATCTTCATCGATGATTCGTTCCAGGAACGAAATGACGTGGCCCAACGCCTGGGCATTCCCGTCTTTGCACCAGACATGGTCGAAACCTTGCTGTAAGCAGTCAATCACCAATACCTACTCCCGACAGGACTCAACACATGGCTCAAAAAAGCTCCGCACCCAAGGCGCCCGACAGCGACGCGGCCCCGCGCAAAGATCTGCTGTCGTTCCGCACGAGCGAAGCACGCTCGGCCCTGGCCGAGCTTCGACAAACGACGGAAGCGCTGCTGCCTAAATTCGGAAACGAAAACTGGAACAAGCAAAGTCTGTTGACGATGAACGTCACGGTTCTGTCCAGAGTCCTCTACTTGAATGAGTTGTACCAGAAAATCATCCCTGTCCCGGGAGTTATCTGCGAATTCGGCGTCCAATGGGGGGCGACACTGACTCAGCTCATCAACCTGCGCAGCGTTTACGAACCGTTCAACCACAGCCGGACCGTCCATGGATTCGACACCTTCGAAGGATTCACAGCCGCCCACGAAAAGGACGGAAGCCACTATCGTAAAGGGGACTTATACACGCAGGACAACCACGAGGCCGAACTCGACCGCATCCTGACGCTGATCGAATCCTTTCCCCCGCTTTCCCACATCAAGAAATTCGAACTGATCAAAGGCGATGCCAGCGTTACGATCGATCGCTGGCTGGACGAAAACCCCCACGCCATCATTTCATTGGCCATCTTCGACATGGACCTGTACGCCCCGACCAAAGCCGTTCTCGAGAAGATCCGCCCTCGGCTCGTCAAGGGATCGGTGCTCGCCTTCGACGAACTGAACTGCAAGCCCTTCCCCGGAGAAACCCGGGCAGTGGATGAGATCCTGAGCCTCAACAGTCTTCGGCTGCGTCGCAGCAACTTCCATCCCTTTGGGGCCTGGGCCGTATACGGCGAGTAGCCACGTCACGCCATCTCCTATAACAAGACTCACAGGAAAAATGCCATGCAATGCAAGAAACTGGGTTTGATCTACAACGTGTCTGGTCGCCACGGTTTTGACATCTCACACTGCCATAAGCCGACGCCCCTGCTGATAGATGACGACACCCTTCGCGTCTATTTTGGCGCCCGCGATGAGCATAACCGCACCCGGACAACCTTCATCGACCTGAACCCCCATGACCTCACGGAGATAAAGTACGTTCACGATCGGCCCATCATCGATCTCGGCAAGATCGGCGCCTTCGACGATAGCGGAGCGAACGTATGCTCCATCGTGCGCAACGGCAATACGATCCTGATGTACTACATCGGAGTCAACACGAGCACGACCATACACATGCGCAATGCGGTGGGCGTCGCCATCAGCGAGGACGGCGGAACCACCTTCCGGCGCCTCTTCGACGGTCCCGTCCTGGATCGCACCAAGGACGAGCCCTACTACGTTGGCGCAGCCGAAATCCGTTGCGAGAACGGTGTGTGGAAGAGTTGGTACACCTCGGGCAACGAATGGAAAATCGTCGACGGGAAACCGGAAATAGACTACCAGATCAAATATGCCACGTCAGAAAACGGCCTGGACTGGTCCCGGCATAATCTGCAGGTCATCCAGCCCCAGGACGAACTCGAGGTCTGCGCACGCCCCTCGGTCTGGCAGCGGGATGGAACCTATCACATGTATTACAGCCGGCGCAGCATCGCCGGATTCCGCCACACCTCCGCCAACGGCTACAGGGCGGGCTATGCCCAATCGACAGACGGAATAACATGGCGGCGCATGGATGACGAGACGGGACTTTTGCCATCGGCCAGCGGCTGGGATAGCGAGGGCATCGCCTACCCGTATTATTTCGAATTATCCGGGCGCGAGCTTGTGTTCTACAACGGCAACCAGTTCGGCCGTTCCGGTTTCGGCATCGCCGAGCTGGTCAACGACGAAGGCAACGCGTCATGAGCTATGCCGTTCTCCGGGAGCCTCCCTCCGAGGCAAGCATCGTTGCCGGCTGGCGCCCCGAACGCGGCGACCTGGTCAGCATCTGCATGCTGGTATACAACCACGAAGCGTACCTGCGCGATGCGCTCAACTCCATCCTCAATCAAAAGACCGACTTCGGCTTCGAACTGCTTGTGCACGACGACGCCTCGCAGGATGCAAGCGCATCGATCATCAAAGAGTACGCCGCTCGCTACCCCAGGATCGTCAAGCCCATCCTGCAATCGGTCAACCAGCACTCCCAGCGCATCTATCCTTCCGTACACTTCAACTATCCCCGCGCCAACCTGCCCTTTGTCGCCATGTGCGAGGGCGATGATCATTGGACCGATGAAACCAAACTGCAGACGCAAGTAGACGGCTTGCTGGCGCACCCCGAAATCAATCTTTCGTTCCATTCGGCTGTCTTTGTCGACTATCACGAAAAGGAGAGCCCGCCGCGAATCTACGGCGACTACAAACCGACCGACGCCATCGTATCCTTCGCCGAGGTCATGCACCGGGTTCGCGGCTGGATTCCCTTGGCTTCCTGCATGATCCGCCAGTCGGCCAAAATCCGCTTTCTGGATTTCCTCAAGGCCCGGCCATACCTGACGCTGGGAGAGATCTACTTCCAGTTTTTCGGGGCATTGCCGCAGGGAGCGCTCTATTTCGCCCGACCCATGTCGCTGTATCGCTACAGAACCGAACAGTCATGGACGCGCAAAACGCTGCTTGACGCAAGTTTCAAAGCAACACATGAAACGGCCATGATCCGCTCGTACATCGAACTGGATCAACTCACTGAAGGCGCTTACGCCAACGACTTCGTCGCCTTGATTCTGCAGCGTATTTTGTGGCTGTTTGCCTCTTACGCCAATCCACCCCGCACACTGCCGGCCATGGCCTACCTGGAATCGGTCCATACGGCCTGCCAGGCTGAAATCGAACATGCGCTGAATCGGCTCGAGCAGGCGCCGGCGCACTACGTTATCTTCGGCTGCGCATCGGGCTGCCAAAGGATACTGAATACGCTGCCGGCCGCGAAAGTCGCGGCAATCGTCGATCGCGACAATCGCCGTATCGGAGAAAGCCTGAGCGGCAAGCCGATCATCGGCACCGACGACCTCGCCGCATATCCGGATTGCGAGGTCATCGTCAGCTCCATCGTTCCCGACCGCGAGGCCATATCGGCGCTGGCCGCGAACGCCGGCATTCCCGGCGAACGGATTCATTATCTCTTCGACAAACCTATCCACTTCCTCCAGAAAAACCCCATCCCACTGGACGTCCTGAGTTCATGACATAGCGTGCAGGTAAACCACCACCATAAACGATTGCCCGAGCCCTTCCGAAATCATGAAAACCATACTGACCTACGGTACCTTCGACCTTTTCCATATCGGGCACCTTCGTCTGCTGCAGCGGCTTCGCGCTCATGGCGATCGCCTGGTCGTCGGGGTGTCCACCGACGAATTCAATCAGCTCAAAGGCAAGAAGACCGTGGTGCCGTTTGCCGACAGGATTCAAATCGTGCAGGCCCTGGACTGTGTCGATCTCGCCATTCCAGAAACCTGCTGGGAACAAAAAATCGTAGACATCAAGCAGCATGACGTCTCGATATTCGGCATGGGAAGCGATTGGGAAGGCCGCTTCGACGACCTGAAAGCGTATTGCGAGGTTCTATATTTGCCGCGCACCGAAGGTATTTCCAGTACCCATATCCGCAAAACCCTCAAAATCCTGGATCAAACACATGTCGGCGAGCTCAAGCATGCGCTCGACCTGATTTCCTCGATCGTCGAACGTTTCGACTGACAAAGGGGAAATCACGACTCATGCTGCAACGCCTGTTTTTCCATCTGCTCCATCCGCTATGGCGGCTGTTCGACCGCTTGACCCGGAAGCGCGCCGACCATTGGGCGTTCGCGACGCATCATCTGCACACCGGCCGCTTCATCGAGAACCAGCGCGCCCTGTTCGAGCTGGTCAAAACAGACCCGGATATCCGCAAGGTGGTCTTCTATCGCGGCGCAACCCCGGATCTCCAGATAGAGGACGCCGTCAACTACGAAGTAATGCGGCACGGCACATTGCGCGGCCTGCTTTTGCTTGCGCGCTGCAAGGTCGTGTTTCTGACGCACTCGATCTCGATGGACTATTCGCTGCGCTGGGGCGGCGGACGCTTCAGCATCCTGAAGCTGACCATGCGCAACCGGCTGGTCGTCAACCTATGGCACGGCATTCCCCTGAAACGCCTGCTCTACGCCGCCAACGAGGAAACCCTCCGGCATACCGACCGGGTAACGTATCGCCGCCAGGAAAGACTCGGCTACGCCGGCCTGATTGCTTCTTCGGACATCGACAGCTATGCCATGGGCGCGATGTTCTACCCATTGAACTATCGTCAGGTCTGGAACACCGGCCTGCCCAGAAACGATTTCCTGAGCCAGCCGGAAAGCCGTCTGCCGCGCTATATCCGCGACTCGCTGCGATTAATACGCCAAAGATGCCAGGGGAAAAAGCTTGTGCTTTACGCCCCGACCTACCGCCAGACGGATATCAGCGCCGCCGGGCACTATTACCAGTTTTCCGATGAGGAAATCGAAAGCCTTAAAACCGTTCTGCGCTCGCAAGGTGCAATCCTGGGTTATCGGCCGCATTACTTCAAGAATAGCGCCAGCTATTTCAATCTCGACAAGTACATAGACGACGAACTGATCTTCGATATGTCGCAGGCCGTCATTCCCGAGTTTTCCGCCCTGGCCAGAGAATGCGACCTGCTTGTCACGGACTACTCAAGCGTCTATATCGAAGCCTTGTACCTGAGCAAGCCCGTCATCTGCTTCGGCTACGATATCGAACATTACATGAGCAATGAAGATGGCCTGCTCTACGACATGAAGCTCGTCTTCCCCGGCCCCGTCGTCCGTTCCTTCGACAAACTGCTTCTTGCTATCGAGTCCAGGCTCGGTCTTGGAAAAGACGACATCACTCAAGAACAAGCCACGGCAAAAAGCATTTTCTTCACACACAACGATGCGCTGAACTCGCAGCGCGTAAAAGAAGAAGTATTGAAACGCCTGTCG